>NZ_JARWLB010000023.1:0-83612 GCF_047445835.1 Rhizobium sp. BR 317
CCCGCACCCGCAAGCTCCGCCGCCCACGTTTCTCTTTCTTCCAATCTTCAATTGTCAAATAACAGACCAGAAACCCCGGTCGAATATCCTTCCCGCAAGCCCAAGCACCTAAGCTCAGAACCACCAATCAGCATCGCAGCCAATCCAGGAAACTCTAGAGCGAGAGACTTCGTCGCCAGCAGCGCCGCCGCCCTCGTCAGTGATCGGGCTTATAGACCCCCCACCCGAACATAGTCAACACCCTCTCTGTAAAAATTCTGACATTTTTGTAAGTGACTGATTTTGTTGGGGGATTTGTAGGGAGATGGAGAGGAAGGCTTCGATCACCGGTGAAACCGGCGAAAAATATTGTCCAACCGGTCAAAATTTTCGGTTTTTGGCAGAGATCTGCCGTTCGGACCCGGCATAGATAATCGCATTTCGCCGTCCGGAAGCCAATTCATGGTTAATCAATCCTTGCGGCCTGGGACGGGGCTTAAGCCTTATTATCTAGGCCAGGTCTCATAAAAACCAATATTTTACATGAGATTTCTGCTATATAAGAAGGTGGGAGGACACCATGGAAACAACAAGACCAGAGAGCATCGTCGAAGTCAGCGTCGACAGCGCCACCGGACGGAGGGCGCTCGGCATCATGAATATGCGCCAGGCACTGGATCTGCCTGACCTGCCGAGCTTCACCTATACCCATCCGGACCCGAAAAAGGCCGCCGCAGGCATCGTCGTTAGCCGGGAGGAACTGAAGCGCTTCCTCACCCGTCATTGAGCGGTAACGCGACAGATGGCACGGATCGCGCACTCACGCGCGAACTCTTTGCTGTACCTTAATTCAGGCAGCCACCCGACCGCTTGTTGCAAGCGGCAAAAGCACGATGGCATTGAGCCCGCCGCCATCACGATCCTCCAGGCAAAGCCCGCCATTGTGCGCATCCAGGATCTGTCGGACGATCGTCAGCCCCAAACCACTCCCGCCGAGATCGCGATTGCGCGATTCCTCCAGACGAACGAAGGGTTCGAGCACATCCTTGCGCCGCTCCATCGGAATGCCTGGGCCGCGGTCGCCGATAATGATGGCAGCGTGATCGTCGCGGCGCTCGATGCAAATATCGGCCCTGCCGCCATAGCGCAGCGCATTGTCAATCAGATTGTCCAGCACCCGGGCCAGCGCGGTCTGCGGCACCGTCACCGCCAATTCTCTCCCCAGCGGCGAAAACGAGACGAGGTCCGGTCCATCCTGGCGCTCGGCGACAAGCGCGCAAACGGCCACATTAAGATCGGCGATATCCCTTCCTCCGGAAACGACGGTGCTACGGGCAAGGCCCAGCGCCTCTTCCACAAGGCGCTGCATGGCCTCGATATCGGCGATCGCCCGCTCGCGATGCGGCGTGTCCGGCATCATCTCCATACGCAGACGAAAGCGGGTGAGATAGGTTCTGAGATCATGAGAGATCGCCCCGAGGATCAGGGTGCGGTTGTTGATCAAGGCAGCGATGCGCAATTGCATGCCGTTGATGGCGCGGATCAGCATGCGCAGCTCGCAGGCGCCCCGCTCCGGAATATCGATCGGCTGCAGGCCCTTTCCGATGGAATTGACGGTGCGTGACAGCCTGGTCAGCGGCCGCGTCTCGCGCGCCACGGCGCAGACGGCGATCACCGCCACCAGCACGCCGAGAAGTCCGGCCATGAAGCCCACCGGCACGCCGCGCAGCCGCACCGTCGGCGTATCGGCCAGGCTGAAGACGGCAACCTTGCCGCCGGCAACGCCGATCGACACTTCTATCGTTCGGTCGGGAGCACCGACTGAAAACCAACCCTGCGGTCGTTCCGGGAGAGAGCGTAAGCTGAAATAACGATCGCCAAACGCCATGTTGGCAAACTCACGGGCCAGTGTGCGGCCGAGAGTGAGATCGGCTGCATCATTTTGCGCGGGCGCTGCGGCATCGACCAGGCGCAGATCGAGACCAGTGGCGTTCAGCGCCCGCGCGGCCTGCTCCTGCGCCTCGGGCTGAATGGCATCGAGGAGGCGCATCGCCGACTTGACCTGCATCGCCGGCGATAGCTGGTGGTTGAGCGGCAAGTCCGGTTTCAAACTGGCGGCGACGAAGGCGGCGAGCTGGATGATGAACAGCGCCACGGCAACGATCATGATGATGCGGGAAACGAGGCCGAGTTTCAGCATGGTTCAGACATCCCTCACATCGACGGTCAGCAGGTAGCCGGCATTGCGGACAGTGGTGATGACCTGCGCGCCATCGGGCAAATAATGCGCAAGCTTGGTGCGCAGGCGCGAGACAGTCACGTCGATGGTGCGATCGAAGGGATCGGCGCCACGGCCGCGCGTCCAGTCGAGCAGTTGGTCGCGCGACAGCACCCGGCGCGGCCGTTCCAGGAAGCAGACGAGCAGATCGAACTCCGCGGTCGTCAGGCGCACCGGACCCTCGCCTTCGATCTCGATCGCCCTGCCGTCGAGATCGACGATGAGGCCCGCAAAACTCTTGCGCCGGCGCGGGCCGCTGCCCTCCTCGGGTCGTTCGGGACCGGAGCGGCGCAGGATGGCGCGGATGCGCGCCAAGAGCTCGCGCGGATTGAAGGGTTTGCCGAGATAATCGTCGGCGCCCATTTCAAGGCCGAGAATGCGGTCGATATCATCGGACTTCGCAGTCAGCATCAGGATCGGCACCTGGCTGCGCGCCCGTATGCGGCGGCAGGCCGACAACCCATCTTCGCCCGGCAGCATCAGGTCGAGAATGATGAGATCGGGAAAACCTCTCGCGAGTGCGCGATCCATGGCGGCGGCGCTTTCGACCGCCTCGACAGCAAACCCTTCGCGGCTCAGGAACTCCTCCAGAAGCGCCCGAATTTCGCGGTCGTCCTCGACCAGAAGAAGCGATGCACAAACCATGACGCATCCATGCGAGGCGAAGGGCGGTTTTGACAACAAGGAAACGGCCGGTGATACAAACTGTAACAAATTTCCGCCGTTCTGAAAAATTCCGGCAACAGAGGCCATGCAGGTTTCGCCGCGACGGCCCCCTCCGGAGCGGGCGGCGACAGCTACCCCGGCGCCGCCGCACCCGACCCATCGCCGCTCCGGCCCGCCGGCAGGGCTCGCGTTGACAAGGCGCGAGCCCTGTCTCTCCTGTGTGTTTCCCTTTGCTGCGATTTGCGTCGCGACGTTCCCCGTGCGAAGGATTGGCCTCGTGCTTTATCGGGCCGATACGCCTAACCATCGACACAACAAGGACGAGGCAACGGGGTGAGCCAAAGGCATGCACCGCAGAGATCAGGCAAGGGGGCGAAAGGCCGGCCGGAGGCTGAAGGCAAGCGCGTAACGCTGCCGCGGGCGCTGTCGAAGCTCGGCTATTGCTCGCGCACCCAGGCCGAAGCATTGATCGCTGCCGGCCGCGTTACAGTCGACGGCCGCAAGATCACCGATCCGGCCGCCTGGATCGATCTCGACCGGGCGCGGATTGCCGTCGGCGGCGTCGAGATCGCAGCAGAAAAGCAGCTTTATTTCATGCTGAACAAGCCGCGCGGGCTGGTGACGACACGCGACGATCCCGAGGGCCGGCCGACGGTCTATGACTGTCTGAAGGATATCGACGCCCGACATTTGGCACCGGTCGGACGGCTGGACAAGGCAAGCGAAGGGCTGCTTCTCTTCACCAATGACACCGTGTTGGCGCAGGTGTTGCTCGATCCCGTCACCCATGTGAGCAAGATCTATCATGTCCAGGTCAACCGCATCATGGACCAAGAACTCCTGAGCCGCATGGAACGTGGAATCATTGACGATGGGGAGCTTCTGACCGCCATCTCCGCCCGCCTGCTGCGCAGCGGTGACCGCAATGCCTGGATCGAGGTCGAGCTCAAGGAGGGGCGCAACCGGCAGATCCGGCGGATGCTGGAGGTGCTCGACATCGAATGCCTGCGACTGGTGCGCGTCGCTTTTGGCGATATCGCGCTCGGCGATCTTCCGAAAGGCGCGGTCCGGGCGCTGACGGAGGCGGAAATTCTCGGGCTTCGCCGCCGTGCGGGCTTGGAAAAGAAGGGGCGAAATGGGCTGAAGGCGGGACGCAATGCAGCCTCATGATTTCTGGCAGGAAATCCATCCGCCGCAAAGCTTTGATGCAAGCGGCGAGTTCCGCGATTTCTATGTGGCGGAGCTGCCCGACAGGCGGCAAATGCGTCTGCCGATCCGTGTGCTGGCCGATGGCGACCACGCGCTGGCCTCGCTGATCATCAATCAGGCCAGTTTTTCCGTGCAGGAGGCGCTGGCCGAAGCGCTAGCCGCACGCATCGCGATACATGATGTCGATGTTGTCGCCGGGCTGCCAACGCTCGGGCTGACGCTAGCAAGCGCGGTTGCCCGTGCTCTCGGCCATCAGCGTTATGTTCCGCTCGGCACCTCGCGCAAATTCTGGTATCGCGAGGATCTGTCGGTTTCGCTGTCCTCCATCACCACGCCGAACCAGGAGAAGCGGCTTTATATCGATCCGCGCATGCTGCCGCTTCTGCAAGGAAAGCGGGTTGGGCTGATCGACGACGTGATCTCGAGCGGCGCCTCCATCGTCTCCGGCCTGGAGCTTTTGGCGGCATGCGGCATCGAGCCTGTCGTGATCGGGGTGGCCATGCTGCAATCCGAGCGCTGGCGGGAGCGGGTCGATGCCACCGGCATGCCGTGGAACGGGCGGATCGTCGGCGTTTTTTCGACGCCGATCCTCGAAAGGAGCGGAAACGGCGGTTGGCGCAGGCCTGCCTGACGGCGGTCTCGCCGGGGCTGTACAGAACCGGCCGGCTGGTTCATTCTGGGTCTTAGCGAATCTCCGGGGCCCGCCCATGACGTTCGAACAAGCATCCCTGCTGATCCTTCTGGGCCTGATGCTGGCGCTGTTTTGTCTTGACCGTTTCCGGATCGAGGTCATCTCGATCGCCGGGCTGCTTGCGGGATACGCGCTGGGCCTCTATTCGTCAGAGGGGGTGTTTTCCGGCCTCGCGAGCCCGGTCGTGATCACCGTGATCGAAATCCTGCTGATCGTGCAGGTGCTGGCACGGGCGCAGCTTTTCGGCGCGCTGGCGGACCGCTTGCTTGCCGCAGATCCGCCGTCCTTTGTGATCATCGGAGCTCTCTCCGGACTGACGGCTTTCATCTCGATCTTCATGAACAATATCGGCGCCTATGCCATCGCGCTGCCGGTGGCGCTGCGCATCGCCGACGTCACCGCCATTCCACGGCGACAATTGCTGATCCCCATTTCGTTTTCAGCACTACTCGGCGGATTGGTGTCGCTGATCGGCACGCCGGCTAACCTTCTGGTCAGCGACGCGCTGCTCAGGGCGACGGGACGCGGCTTCCATTTTTTCGACTTCGCCTATGTCGGCCTGCCGGTTGCCGTGGTCGGCGTGATTGTGATTGCCGCGACCGTTCCGCGGTTGTTTCCCAGATCGAGTGAGGAAGATGCAGTCCCCGGCCGGACCGTGGACCGGCAGATGATCGCGGAACGCCGGATACCGCATGGCTCCCCCTTGGTCGGGCAGCGCCTGGTGGACTGCCGTCGGGCTTTCGGTATCCAGCCGTATGCGCTGATCCGCGGCAGCCGCTTTGCCTCTCCTGCCGAAAGCACCGTGATCGAGGCCGGCGACATTCTGCTTGCCGAAGGGCCGGACGTGCTGTTCGACAGGCTTTCGGCCAAGGGCGTACTGATGCTCGAATCCCATCCCGATCCCTACGGGTCCGATTTCATTCGCAGCGAAGCGGTGGTCATGCCGCAAAGCACTTTGATCGGCTCGCGCGTCCAATCGCTGGACGTTTTCCGCTCGCGGGGGGTCGCGATCACCGGGCTTTCCATGCGCTCGCCGCGCATCGAAGGCCGTTTCGACGATCTTACGCTTTCGATCGGCGATATCCTCAAGCTGGAAGGGCCGAAGCATGCTATCGCCGAGGCGCTGGAAGAATGCGAATGCCTGCCGCTGGCCGCAAGCTACGACCACACGCCGCCGTTGCGCTCCTTCTGGCCGCTTCTGCTTTTTGCCTGCGGCGTGCTTGCCGCTGCTACCGGCCTGCTTCGCCCGGAGATCGCCTTTGCAGGCGTCATCCTGGCGATGGCCCTGTTGAACTTCATCAATCTGCGCGCTGCGATCGCCGATTTCAACTGGCCGATCATCATTATGCTGGCGGCGATGATCCCGCTCGGTACGGCAGTGGCGACATCGGGGACGGCGGAGATGCTGGCGGGCGGGCTCGGCGCCATCGTGCCGATCGAACGGCCGGGTTTCGGCGTCGCGCTCATCCTGTTTCTGGCGATGGTGATCACGCCTTTCGTCAACAACGCCACCGTCGCCATCGTGCTGACGCCGATCGCCTTCGAACTGGCGGCCAAGGCGGGGCATTCCGCCAATGCCTATCTAATTGCGGTTGCGGCCGGTGCCTCGCTCGATTTCATCACGCCGTTCGGTCATCATAACAATACGCTGACCATGAACATCGGCAGCTATCGTTTCACCGACTTCCTGCGCGCCGGCTGGCTGTTGACCATTGTCAGCTATGGCCTGGCACTGGCCTTGATCGGTTGGTTCTGGATTTGAGCGCAGCCGCGCTTAACCGATGACGATAATCCCGTCCGAAAATCGATTCCGATTTCTGGTATTATGCGTTAAGGGTCCAACCATGAAGCATCCGCAGGGCGGATGCACGAGCCTGCTGGTGACCAAGTTGCGAATTCTCTCCGAAGCCCATTTTCCGGAACTGCCCAATTATTACCGCGGCAAGGTGCGCGAGAATTATGACCTGCCGGACGGGAGCCGCATCATCATCAGCACCGATCGGCTGAGCGCCTTCGACCGCATCCTCACCTGCATCCCATATAAAGGACAGGTACTGACGCAGACGGCGCGCTACTGGTTCGAGGCGACGAAGGACATCTGCCCGAACCACGTCATCGCCTATCCCGATCCCAATGTGGTCGTCGGCAAGCGGCTAAACATCCTGCCGGTGGAGGTTGTCGTGCGCGGCTATCTCGCCGGCACCACCGGCACCTCTATCCTGACGCTCTATAAGAAGGGTCAGCGCGAGATGTACGGCATCACCCTGCCGGACGGCATGCGCGACAATCAGATCCTGCCGGAGCCGATCATCACGCCGACCAGCAAGGAATTCGACGGCGGCCATGACGAACCGCTGACGCCGGCGCAGATCGTCGAGCGAGGGTTTTTGACGAGGGAGCAATGGCAGACATTGTCTGATTACGCGCTGGCCTTGTTCGCCCGCGGCCAGGAGCTTGCCCTCAAGCGGGGGCTGATCCTCGTCGACACCAAATATGAGTTCGGCACCGACGAAAACGGCAACATCCTTCTCGCCGACGAAATCCATACGCCGGACAGCAGCCGCTACTGGTTGGCCGACAGTTACCAAGAGAGCTTCGAAAAGGGCGCGCGCCCTGCAAGTTTCGACAAGGATTTCGTCCGCGCCTGGGTGAGCGAGCGGTGCGATCCTTATAAGGACGAGATACCCGAAATTCCGCTCGATCTGATCGAACAGACCTCGAAGGTGTACATCCGCGCTTACGAAGCGATTACGGCTACGCCCTTCGTTCCCGACGACCGCGGTGCAACACCGCGCGACCGGGTTCGCGCAAGCCTCTCCCATTACTTCCCATAACGAACCGTCCGAATGGTCATTTAGCCGTGCACCTGCACGGAATGACCGCCCCAGAGTTGCGTCGGATCTCGAATCCTTAACCATTCACTGCTTTAAGTAGCAATGGGTAGGGTATGTTTTTTGCAACACTTCATAATTTTTTTACCGGAACCCCCCTATTTGTCATGTTCCCACACGTGTTCCGCCGCGAAAAATCGCAAAAGGCACTGTGCTATTGCAAACTTGTTGATAGATTGACGCCGAATGCTTCGGCTCGTTTGATTGGTATTGCGTAGACAGAAGCGCCGACACACATGGGGTCACGTTGACTCCGTAAGATAGTGACCATGTAAAATGAATTGTGGGATAATGTGATGGTATCCATTCGTACTGCCGCCCCCGCCCTGCTGCTTCTTCTGGCAGGTTGCGTCAGCGGCCCCGATCATAAGCCACCGGAAATGCCCCTCGCGGGCAAGTTCTCGGAGGGCGGTACGAAGATCAATAGCGACGTCTCGAGTTCGCAATGGTGGACAGCCTTCGGCGATAGGAAGCTGAACACCTTGGTTGAGCAGGGACTTGCAGAAAACCTCAACATCCAGCAGTCGCTGGAACGCATCAATCAGGCCCAGGCCAATGTTGTTTCCGCCGCCGCCGGCGGGCTGCCGAGCCTCCTCGTGCAAGGCGGTAATACGACCAGCGGCGAGAAGGGCGGATTGCGCACGCAAACCGAAACGCGAAACACCACCAGCGGCGATCTCACGGCTTCGTGGCTGCTCGACCTCTGGGGCCAATACCGCCGCGCCAAGGAAAGCGCCAATGCATCGCTGGATGCGGCCTATTCCAACGTCGACGTCGCTCGCCTGACCTATCTGCAGGATCTGGCAAACAGCTACGTCAATGTCCGCCTCTATCAGGCCCGCATTTCTATCGCGCAGGATAACCTGAGGTCTCGCCGCGAGACGCTCGCATTGACCAAGTTCCAGCTTGATGCCGGTGCTGCTTCCCGCCTCGACGTCGTCCAGGCTGAAGGTCTCGTCAACCAGACGCTTTCGACAATTCCGAGCCTCGAAATTAGCTACCGGCAGGCGGTGCATCATATCGCAACGCTGCTCAACGTACCGTCGCAGACCATTATCGCCCAGTTGCAGAGCGGCGGTAACCAGCCGGTATTCCGCGGCCGTGTCGATTCGGGTGTCCCGGCGGATCTCATCCGCAACCGGCCCGACATCCGTGTCGCCGAGCGTAACCTTGCTGCTGCAACCGCACAGATCGGCGTAGCGGAAGCCCAGCTCTTCCCGACGATCACGCTCGGTGGTTCGATTTCGCCGTCCTACATTCACACGAAGTCCATCAGCGGCAGCCTGACGACCTGGTCGTTCGGCCCAAGCCTGTCGCTGCCGATCTTCGATGGCGGCACCTTGCGCGCCAACGTCAAGAGCGCCGAATCTAGCAGCCGCGAACAGTATATCGTCTGGAAGCAAACGGTGCTGTCTGGTGTCGAACAGGTCGAAAACGCCCTGTCGGCCGTTAGCCGCGATGCGCAGACGGTTTCCGCACTGCGGGCGCAGGTGAAGTCCTATCAGGAAGCCCTCGAACTCTCGACGGCAAGCTATAAGGACGGCGCCTCTTCGCTGCTCGACGTTCTCGACGCACAGCGCAACGTTTCGGATGCGCAGAACAGCCTTGCCCAGGCTGTCTCACAGAGTGCCATCGATTACATCTCTCTGAACGTCAATATCGGCGCCGGTTATGTTCCGGCCAAAAAGGCAATCGTTGCCGCAGCACCTGCCAAGGTCGTCAAGGTCGCTGCCAAGAAGACCGTCAACTAAACAGACCGCCCGGCTTCGTCGGGCGCTTTTCATAAGAACCGCCGCGGGCAACCGCGGCGGTTTTTCTTTGGTCGGAAAAATGGGATCAAATTAAAAATGGCGCGCTCCGCTTCCGCAAAGCACGCCACCAGACAGCCAATAAACAAAAAGGCCGGAGCGAACCGGCCTTTCGTCATCCACCCTCACATCAGTGCCAGTACATCCGTGGTCAAAGGGAAGGTGGAACTGCAGCCAGATTGATCGCGAAAGGTTAACACAAGGTCAACGTCACTTCCGCAATCTCCATGGAATGAAAACGGCTCGCTTTGAAGCGCGCCCGCCATTCTCCGGCTGCCTGACTGCACACCATATCGGGTGACAAGGTGGCGATTTCAAGGCCGGTGAAAATTATTCTCTTCGCCATATTACTGGAGAACGCGGCAATTCGCTCACTAAAGCCATGGTAACCCTCAAGATAATAAGTAGGCCTTTATAAAAATTAATACAAATTTTGAGAGTTTTACCCGTATTCGTTCAACCTGCATTCATGCAAACTCTCCTAAAACTGCTGAAAAGATTGGAAGAATAGCGCCGGACCTAACCAAATCCCGTGATTGCGCTAACTTTCATCTTATCGAAACTGGAAACGGCATGCCGGGTCCTGTAACCGCACCACATGTCCCTTGCCGGAGATGTCGGGCAAGCGGACAACAGCAATCAGCGCAGTCGCCGCCCGATCCCATCCTGCCGGCGACGCGCGAAGGAGAGCATTGATGAGACATAAGCTTCTTGCCGCAATTGCGCTGACCGCATTCGTTGCGACACCGGCGATCGCGGAAGCCGCAGAGGGTTTTGCCACCGCCAACGTCAATATGCGGTCCGGCCCGAGCACGCAGTATCCGGCAGTGACCAGAATCCCCGTCGGCACACCGCTGGAGATCAACGGCTGCCTCAACGAAACACCGTGGTGCGACGTCTCCTTCTTCGGCGGCCGTGGCTGGGTCGCCGGTCAGTACATTCAGGCAACCTATCAATCGCGCCGGATCTATGTCGGACCGCAATATTACCGGCCGCTCGGCATTCCGACCATCACCTTCAACTTCGACGACTATTGGGATCGCTATTACCGTGGCCGCGACTTTTACCGCGACCGCGATCGCTGGCGGCGCGGGCCGGGCTGGGGCTACCGCCGTCCGGATGCGAATTGGGACCAGCGTCCTTATCGTAACCCCGGTTGGGATGACGGCTCAGACAGCAACTGGGATCGCCGTCCGTACCGAAACCGCGATTGGGGCGACCAGCAGGATAATGAGGACTGGCGCCGCCAGCGAGACCGCAATCGCGACTGGGGCGGACAACAGGACAATAACCAGGACTGGGGCGGCGGTCAGGACCGTCGGCGCGACGACAACCGCCAGGGCGATCAGCAACGCCGGCCGCCACCGCAGCAACAACCGCAGCAGCAACAGCCGCGACCGCAGCCACAACCACAACAGGGGCAGAACAATCCACGGCCGAATGCCGGTTCGCCAGGGCCATACAGCCCCGACCATGTCGACCCCTGCCCGGTTACGCAACCTGATTGCCGCATGACGCCAAGAGGCTCCAACCGGTAATCGCTGACGTGACAGCAATATGATTAGGCCAGCGACCCCGCGTCGCTGGCCTTTCGCGTTGCGCACTTATGCCTGGAAATCGCCGAACCATCGGTATGGCGGCGAAACCGGGATCAATGATGTCAGGAAGAACGCGCATTCGGAGTTGCGCGACAGCGGCCGGCCTTCGCCGGCTCGGAAGATTGAGTAATCAGGCGGCGTCGATGCGCCGCGCTGCCTCAATGGGTTTTCAAATGCGCCTCGCGCGTCGCGGAAATGAACATTTCACGCGCCTCTTCGGCGGATTTCCGTCCGTCGATCGCAGCTCGGCAGACGCTTCTCGCAGCCACATAAAGCGGACCACGCCGATCTGGCCAGAGGTTGGCCATGCAATTCAGGGCCTCGGAAGGGCCGGTCACTATCTGGAAGCTGCCATGGGCGAAACCGATCTCGATCGGGTTGCTCCATTTGATGTGTCGCATGAATACTCCTCCTCACGCGCTACCAAGTGCCTGGGACCGCCCTCCAAGACGGTCACATAACTCCACTATAACCTCAATCAGAGCATTCGAAAATATGGAACATTCAAGCACATTTCATAGAATCAAAACGATTCAAAAGAGGTAAATTCGCCGGCCACATGGAGTAGCCGGCGACTCAGGGAGTTTCACGTAAGGATAAAGTTTTTAATAGGCATAAAGTTCCAGCGAGACCAAAGGTCGTTTTCTCGCAAACGGGGCGATATGCGTATTTCTACAATCTGGAATTAAGGGATGAGCCTCGGCCGGTAGCACCATAGATCGGGTGAGCCGTTTGATGATTTCTTCATGCTGCCTGTCAGATGCTTTCACTTCTCGCGTGCAATCCGCTTCGCATCATCGGCCGAGAAGCCGGCCCGGCGAGCGAGCCGCTCCAATCCAAAAATCCGGTCAAGCTGATCGATCAGCCATAATTCAAAGCGTTTCCACACGATAAGGCCTCCCCCGCAATGGACCAACCGGTCGCAGCGGTCCACGATGAACGTCGGTTCGGCCTGTCCACCCGCTCTAACGAAACAGCCTCTAGCGAAACAGTGGGGGCCTCTGCGCGTTCGACAGCAGCTCCTGCTTGGTGGCGAAGTCGCCGAACAGCTTCTTCAGCCGCAGTTCCTCTTCCTTGCAAATCCGATGGCGCCGCACGAAATCCTCGACACTCCAGACTTCCCGCAGCTTATTTTCGCCGACTTTCTCGAAGTTGATATGTGAACTCATTTGCTCGCCCTCTTATTTTATGAAGAGAGAATGCACGAGAAAAACAAAAGTTCCTTGAACAAACCCGTTGTGGATGGACGAATGCTGCCGCTGCGATCGGTTAAAGATGTTTTTAATCCCTCCTTAAATCGCCGCATTTACAGTTCACCCGGGCTTTAATGCCCAGGCGATGCGAGCGCGGGGGACGAGCGGGCGCGTGACAGCCCAACATCAGACATCGGCATATGGAACCATCGGGGGTACGACCGGTCCGCAATGGCAGGCAAAAGCAGATCAGGCCAGAGGATAGAACCCTCGTTTTCAAGCGGCAACGAACGCAGCGATGATGGTTTCAGCGCGGGCGAGCGGATTGCCGGCGGCGGGCGTTCTTCCGGTCGCGGCGAGGACCCTCTGCCGGACAGACCGCGCCGCTCCAAAAAACGGCGTAAGCAGCCGCGTCGCGAGCGTGGCGGTGGCTTTTTCGGCTTCGTCCGCTCGGTGATCTATTGGGGTATCGTACTCTGCATCTGGGCCGGCATCGGCGCCGCGGGTCTCGTGGTCTATTACGGATCGCGCATGCCGAACGCCAGCACCTGGGCCATTCCCGACCGGCCGCCGAACGTCAAGATCGCCGATCTCGGCGGCAGCATCATCGCCAATCGCGGCGCGACCGGCGGCGAAGCTCTGACGCTGAGCGATATGTCGCCCTATATTCCCAAGGCGATCGTCGCCATCGAGGATCGCCGCTTCTATTCGCATTTCGGCTTCGATCCGATCGGCCTTGGCCGTGCAGTGGTGACGAACGTGCTGACCGGCCATGCCGTGCAGGGCGGCTCGACGCTGACACAGCAGCTCGCCAAGAACCTCTTCCTGTCGCCGGAGCGCACGCTGGAGCGCAAGGTGCAGGAAGTGCTGCTCGCCATCTGGCTGGAGCACAAGTACACCAAGGACCAGATCCTTACGATGTACCTGAACCGCGTCTACTTCGGCGCGAATGCCTATGGCGTTGAGGCGGCGGCACAACGTTACTTCAACAAGTCGGCCCGCGACGTMAATCTCGGCGAAGCAGCCATGCTCGCCGGCCTCGTCAAGGCGCCGTCGAAGCTGTCGCCCGCCCGCGATCCCGCCGCAGCCGAGGCTCGCGCCCAGCTCGTGCTGCAGGCGATGCGCGATCAGGGCTTCATCAGCGAAGCCGATATCAAGACGGCGATGTCGCAGCCGCCGACGCACGCGACGAGCTATTGGAGCGGCGCGCAGAACTATGTCGCTGATATGGTCATGGACCAGCTTCCCGGCCTGATCGGCGGCGCCGTCAAAGAGGATCTGACCGTCGACACCACGATCGACATGTCGCTGGAGCAGAAGGCCGAACAGGCGCTCAACGATGTGCTTGCCAAGGACGGTAAGAAACTCAACGCTTCGCAAGCCTCCCTCGTCTCCGTCGACGCAACGGGCGCGATCCGCGCATTGGTGGGTGGCCGGGACTATGCGCAGAGCCAGTTCAACCGCGCCGTCACCGCCAAGCGCCAGCCGGGCTCAGCCTTCAAGCCTTTCGTCTATACCGCGGCACTGGAGATGGGCCTGACGCCGAACTCCATCCGCAACGACGTGCCGGTGAAAATCGGCAATTGGGCGCCGGAGAATTACGAGCAGAAATATAGCGGGCCGGTAACGCTCGCCACGGCCGTAGCCCATTCGCTGAACACGGTGGCCGCCCAGCTTGCGACCGAAGTAGGACCGGAGCAGGTGGTCAAGGTCGCGCATCGGCTGGGCATCGAATCCGACCTGCAGGCCAATGCCTCGATCGCACTCGGCACGTCGGAAGTCTCGCTGCTGGAGCTGACCTCGGCCTATGCCTCCTTCATGAACGGCGGCTACAAGGCGACACCACACGTTATCGCCAAGGTGACGACCGCCTCCGGCAAGGTGCTCTATCAGGCAAATTTCGACAATCCACCGCAGGTCCTGAATCCTGATGTCGTCACCAACATGAATGCGATGATGGCCGGCGTCATCAACTTCGGAACCGGCAAGGCCGCCCGCATTCCCGGCTGGCAGGCGGCGGGCAAGAGCGGCACGACGCAATCCTTCCGCGATGCGCTGTTCGTCGGCTTCACCAGCCATCTGACGACAGGCGTCTGGTTCGGCAATGACGACGGCAAATMGATGAAGAAGGTAACGGGCGGCGGACTGCCGGCCAAGGCCTGGAAAGAATTCATGGTCGCCGCCCATAAGGGCCTGACGCCGACCCCGATCTTCGGCGGCGGCCAGATCATCGACAACGGCCTGCCGGTGGCGGAAGCCCAGCCGAACACCGACCAGCAGACGACGATCGGCGCCATCATCTCCGGCAGCGATGACGGCCAGGGCGCGCAGCAGCAGAGCCAGCCCATGATCCGGCAGCGCCCGGCGCAGCAACCGATCCAGCAGCAGCAACCCGTCAACCAGGCCGCGATGAACGACGATCCCGAGGATCTGCCGCCCGTGGGCCTTGCCGACAACAATCCTTACAGCTCGGACCGGTACGACGACGATATCCCGCCTGCCGATATCGGCGATCCCGGCCCGACGACGGCGACGGTCCGGCGGCACCGCTCCTCGCTTCTCGACATCATCCTGGGGCAATAAGAAGCGATTCTCAGCATTGCCGCTTGCATGGCCGGGTCAAGGCTGATCTGATAGATGGTCGCGCAAATTCCGCAGGCTCCCCGCCTCGATGGGACACTGTGGAATTTGGACGACAAACCATTCGTTTTGCTGGATTCCGGGTGATTTCCTGCCTTGCAGTCAGTAAAACCGCTACTTATATACGCGGCATCACCGCAGTCATGGCTGCGCAATCCTCAAGACCATCCCGTAAGGGGCTGTCAATGGAATGCCTGACAGGGGTTCCGATAGCTTGCTTCAAGGAGAGAATGACATGGCAAAAGTAATTGGTATCGACCTTGGAACCACGAATTCCTGCGTCGCCGTCATGGACGGTAAGGACGCGAAAGTGATCGAGAATGCCGAAGGCGCCCGCACCACCCCCTCAATGGTAGCCTTCACGGACGACAGTGAACGCCTCGTCGGCCAGCCGGCGAAGCGCCAGGCGGTCACCAACCCCACCAATACCCTCTTCGCTGTCAAGCGCCTGATCGGCCGCCGCTACGAAGATCCGACCGTCGAGAAGGACAAGCATCTCGTTCCTTTCAACATCGTTCGCGGCGACAATGGCGATGCCTGGGTCGAAGCGCAGGGTAAGGGCTATTCGCCCGCACAAGTTTCCGCAATGATCCTTCAGAAGATGAAGGAAACCGCCGAATCCTATCTCGGCGAAAAGGTCGAAAAGGCCGTCATCACCGTTCCCGCTTACTTCAACGACGCGCAGCGCCAGGCAACCAAGGATGCCGGCAGGATCGCCGGTCTTGAAGTTCTGCGCATCATCAACGAGCCGACGGCTGCTGCACTCGCTTACGGCCTCGACAAGAAGGACGGCAAGACGATCGCTGTCTACGACCTTGGCGGCGGCACCTTCGATATCTCGATCCTGGAAATCGGCGACGGCGTCTTCGAAGTGAAGTCGACCAACGGCGATACCTTCCTCGGCGGTGAAGACTTCGACATGCGTCTCGTCGAATATCTCGTTGCCGAATTCAAGAAGGACAACGGCATCGACCTCAAGGGCGACAAGCTCGCTCTGCAGCGCCTGAAGGAAGCTGCTGAAAAGGCCAAGATCGAACTATCCTCTTCGCAGCAGACCGAAATMAACCTGCCCTTCATCACGGCAGACGCCACCGGTCCGAAGCACCTGACGCTGAAGCTGACCCGCGCCAAGCTGGAAAGCCTGGTCGACGATCTCGTGCAGCGCACGATCGCTCCCTGCAAGGCAGCGCTCAAGGATGCCGGCGTTACCGCCGCTGAAATCGACGAAGTCGTTCTCGTCGGCGGCATGAGCCGCATGCCGAAGGTGCAGGAAATCGTCAAGCAACTGTTCGGCAAGGAGCCGCACAAGGGCGTCAACCCGGATGAAGTCGTCGCACTCGGCGCCGCCATCCAGGCCGGCGTTCTGCAGGGCGACGTCAAGGACGTTCTGCTGCTCGACGTGACCCCGCTGTCTCTCGGCATCGAAACGCTGGGCGGCGTCTTCACCCGTCTGATCGAGCGTAACACGACGATCCCGACGAAGAAGTCGCAGACCTTCTCGACCGCCGACGACAACCAGTCGGCCGTGACCATCCGCGTTTCGCAGGGCGAGCGCGAAATGGCTGCCGACAACAAGTTGCTCGGCCAATTCGACCTCGTTGGCCTGCCGCCGGCTCCGCGTGGTGTTCCGCAGATCGAAGTCACCTTCGATATCGACGCCAACGGCATCGTCCAGGTTTCGGCCAAGGACAAGGGCACGGGCAAGGAACAGCAGATCCGCATCCAGGCTTCGGGCGGCCTCTCTGACGCCGACATCGAAAAGATGGTCAAGGATGCCGAAGCGCACGCTGCCGAAGACAAGAAGCGCCGCGAAGGCGTGGAAGCCAAGAACCAGGCCGAAAGCCTGATCCACTCCAGCGAGAAGTCGCTGAAGGATTATGGCGACAAGGTAACCGAAGCGGACCGCAACGCGATCTCCGATGCGATTGCAGCACTGAAGGCGGCAACCGAAGCTTCCGAGCCCGATGCCGAAGACATCAAGGCCAAGACCCAGACCCTCATGGAAGTTTCCATGAAACTCGGCCAAGCGATCTATGAGTCCCAGCAGGCGGAAGGCTCTACCGCTGATGCCTCGGCAGGTGGCAAGGACGATGTCGTCGACGCCGACTACGAGGAAATCAAGGACGAGGACGACCGCAAGCGGTCGGCATAATCGCAAACCTTAACTGGTTTTGCGGAAACTCAGATCCGGCTGCCTTAGGGCAGCCGGAAATCCATTTCCGGGGTCTATTCCTTAATGGCAAAAGCGGACTTTTACGACACGTTGGGTGTCGCCAGAACGGCAGACGAGAAAGAGCTGAAAAGCGCTTTTCGCAAGCTGGCGATGAAATTTCATCCGGACAAGAACCCGGAGGATAAGGACGCCGAGCGAAAGTTCAAGGAAATCAACGAAGCCTACGAGACGCTCAAGGATCCGCAGAAGCGCGCGGCCTATGATCGCTATGGCCATGCTGCCTTCGAACATGGCGGCATGGGCGGCGGCGGCGGTTTTGGTGGCGGCGGCTTCGGCGGCGGTGGCTTCTCCGATATTTTCGAAGATATTTTCGGCGAGATGATGGGTGGCGGACGCTCGCGCGGGCGTTCTTCCGGCGGTCGCGAACGCGGCGCCGATCTTCGCTACAACATGGAAATCTCGCTCGAAGAGGCCTTCACCGGCAAGACGGCGCAGATTCGCGTGCCGACCTCCATCACATGCGACGTCTGCTCCGGTTCCGGCGCCAAGCCGGGCACGCAGCCGAAGACCTGCGGTACTTGCCAGGGTGCCGGCCGCGTACGGGCCGCACAGGGTTTCTTCTCGGTCGAGCGCACCTGTCCGACCTGCCATGGCCGCGGCCAGATCATTCCCGATCCCTGCACCAAATGCCACGGTCAGGGCCGCGTGACCGAAGAGCGTTCGCTTTCGGTCAACATCCCGGCCGGCATCGAGGATGGCACGCGCATCCGCCTGCAGGGCGAAGGCGAAGCCGGCCTGCGTGGCGGGCCTTCGGGCGATCTCTATATCTTCCTCTCCGTCAAGCCGCATGAATTCTTCCAGCGCGATGGGGCCGATCTCTATTGTGCTGTGCCGATCTCGATGACGACGGCTGCCCTTGGGGGCACTTTCGACGTCGCAACACTCGACGGCACGAAATCGCGCGTCACCGTTCCCGAAGGCACGCAGGTCGGCAAGCAATTCCGCCTGAAGGCCAAGGGCATGCCGGTGCTGCGCTCCAGCCAGGTCGGCGATCTCTACATTCAGATCCAGATCGAAACGCCGCAAAAGCTCACCAAGCGCCAGCGCGAGCTGCTGCAGGAATTCGAGCAGATCTCCTCGAAGGACAACAATCCCGAATCAACGGGCTTTTTTGCCCGCATGAAGGATTTCTTCGACACGTTCAGCGACTAAGCGGCGAATCACATTGCTTCACGTGAAACCGGCCGATGATTCGGCCGGCCACTAACTCACATATTGTGGAATCCAGGCGGGCTGCGCGTCAGATGATGACGCGCTCGATCTTTCAGTTTGCGAGTTTCAGCAGCCACGCATCGTGGTTCTGAAGGAACATCTTGAGGCGATCTCCGTAGTTGTCCATTACGGCGTCCTTGACGCTTTGCCGGGCAGCAAGAGACGCACGCCAGAACCTGACGCGCGGCAGCTCAGCGAATATGCCAGTCGCAGCGATGATATCGAACACATCGAAATAGCGGAAAATCGGCGCAAACACAGCATCGACGAGGCTGAATGCAGTGCCGGCGAAGAACGGCCCCTCACCCAATTGTGCTTCCACACGCGCGAATTTGTCGACCAGCGCCGTACGCTTGACCTCATAGGTTTGGGCATCCTTGGCAGTCTCGAATCCCCATAGGTCCGAGAGGATGGAGGAACCAAATTCGATCCACCCGCGATGCCGGGCACGCGTGAGCGGATCGGCGGGATGTAGCGGACCGCCAGGTTGGGTCTCCTCCAGGTATTCGCAGATGACGGCACTCTCGAAGAGGACCGCGTCAGTACCATCATCCTGACGTATGATCAGCAGGGGCACCTTGCCAAGAGGGGAAATTGCAAGAAACCAGTCGGGTTTTGCCGCCAGATCGACATAGCGACGCTCGAACGGCACGCCTTTTTCGGCAAGCGCGATGGCGGCGCGTTGGACGTAGGGGCAAAGGTGATGGCTGATGAGGGTCAGCTTGGCGTCGGACATCGTATAGCTCCTTCTGTGAATCAGCGAATTGGAAGTGAGGATCGGAGCGCGCAAGGCCCGTCGCCGAACAGGAATTGCGCAATGGACAGCAGCACGACGCCGGGGTCTGTCAGGCGATGCTGGGTCATGAAAAGGTCTCCGCTCGAGATAGATGTAATTGCATCTATATAAGAGCTTGCCTTATCGGTCAATGTAGATGTAATTGCATCTATGTCCGATTGTTCAGATACCACAGCCCCACGGCCATCAACCGCGATCACGCGGGCATGGGTACGCCTCATGCGTGCGCAACAACTTGTTTTTGCAGCAATCGAACGGGACTTGAAGACAGCCGACTTGCCGCCGCTCGGCTGGTATGACGTTCTGCTCGAGCTGTCGCGAGCCGAAGATGGCAAGTTGCGCCCTTATGAGATCGAGCAGCGTACACTCCTGGCGCAACACAACCTTTCCCGCCTTCTCGACAGAATGGAGAGGGCCAACCTTGTTCAGCGCGAAGTATTTATTGACGATGGTCGGGGCCGCTGGGTCATTGTTACAGATGCCGGTCGTGCCATACAGGCCCGCATGTGGACCGTCTATGCCTCGGCGCTCCAACGCCATGTGGGTGACAAGCTGGATGATGCCCGAGCCGACCAATTGGCCGATTTGCTGGCCGCGTTGTCGCGAAATCCCGATGCGCCGCGATAAAATCGGCCGACCTATGCGTGCGATCGATAGGCGCGCTCTTTCGGAGGGCGGGAATGGCGATGGCGGGCGGCTCTTGCGCTTATGCATCGTTCGGCATAGCTCTCTGGCCAGAACGAATCCGGATGCCCGATGCCGCACAAGGTTTTCATCTCGCGCCTGAAGCTGACCGACTTCCGCAATTATGCGGCGGCGTCGCTTGCGCTTGACKAGCGGCATGTGGTGCTGACCGGCGATAACGGCGCCGGCAAGACCAATCTGATGGAGGCAATCTCCTTCCTTTCACCCGGGCGCGGGCTGCGGCGCGCGGCTTATGCGGATGTCACCCGCGTCGACGCATCGGGCGGCTTTTCGATCTTCGCCGAGCTTGATGGCATGGACGGCGAAGTCGAGATCGGCACCGGTGTCGACGCGACCGACGAGACGACGGCACGCAAGCTCCGGATCAACGGCACACCGGCCAAGACCGCGGATGAGTTGACCGACCATTTGCGCGTGCTCTGGCTGACGCCGTCCATGGACGGGCTGTTCACTGGCGGCTCCTCCGAACGGCGCCGTTTCCTCGACCGGCTGGTGCTGTCGCTCGATCCGGCACATGGCCGCCGCGCCAGCGATTTCGAGCGCGCCATGCGCAGCCGCAACAAACTGCTTGGCGAAGGCMGATTCGATCCGTCCTGGCTTGCCGGCATCGAGGAGCAAATGGCGAGCCTCGGCATCGCCATGGCGCTTGCCCGGCAGGAAATGCTCGGCCTTCTCTCGCGGCTGATCGCCGAATCGCGTGAAGCAACGCCCTTTCCATCAGCCGCGCTTGAACTCTCCGGCTTTCTTGATGGGCAATTCGATCGCCCCGCCGTCGATCTCGAGGACAGTTATGCCGAAATGCTGCGCGAGGGACGTTATCGCGACGCGGCCGCCGGGCGCACGCTTGACGGCCCGCACCGCGCCGATCTTCTGGTACGTCATCGTGAGAAAGGTATGGAGGCGGAGCGTTGCTCGACGGGCGAACAGAAAGCGCTACTCGTCGGCCTTGTCCTCGCCCATGCCCGCCTCGTCGGCAACCTGACTGGCCATGCACCGATCCTGCTGCTCGATGAAATCGCTGCGCATCTGGACGAAGGCCGGCGCGCCGCCCTCTTCGACCTGATCGACGGGCTCGGCGGCCAGGCCTTCATGACTGGCACCGACAAGGCGATGTTTTCCGCGCTTGGCGAGCGCGCGCAATTCTTTACCGTCGCGCATGGCGGCATTACGAAATCCTAGCGCCTCCTCCGCCGCAATTGTGATAGGCTCGCTCGCATGGATCCTTTGAGCTCAGACGAAATCGCCCGCTATCACCGCCATATCCTCTTGCCCGAGGTCGGCGGCGCCGGTCAGCAAAGATTGAAGGAGGCACGCGTGCTGGTCATCGGCGCCGGCGGCCTTGGTACGCCGGTGCTGCAATATCTCGCCGCCGCCGGTGTCGGCACGCTCGGTATTGCCGATGACGATCGTGTTTCGCTTTCCAACCTGCAGCGGCAGGTGATTCACGATACGGGGACGATCGGCGAGTTGAAGACGCAGAGCGCGGCGGATGCGATCGCCCGCCTCAATCCGCATGTGCATACTATCCGTTTCGAGGAACGGTTCAGCCCCGATACCGCGACGCGACATCTTGCCGGTTTCGACCTTGTCATCGATGGCTCCGACAATTTCGACACGCGCTATGCCGCTGCCGATGCGACCGAGGCGGCGCGCCTGCCGCTCGTGACCGGCGCAGTCGGACGCTTCGACGGGTCCGTGACGACGCTGAAACCCTATGAGAATGACGCCGACGGCCTGCCCAATCCGCGCTATCGCGATCTCTTCCCGGCACCGCCGCCGGAGGGCCTTATCCCCGCCTGCGCCGAGGCTGGCGTCATCGGCGCCTTGACCGGCGTCATCGGCACGCTGATGGCAATGGAGGCGATCAAGCTCATCACCGGCATCGGCGAACCGCTCATCGGCCGGCTGCTGCTCTATGACGGGCTTGCCGCCCGCTTCGAGACTGTCCGTTATCGCCGCAAGCGCTCCAGGGCCGCGGCGGAATAATGACCGATATCATTCTTCAGCGTCTCGACGACAGCTTCGACCGCTGGGACGAGTTGCTTGCGCTCATTCTCGCCTCCTTCGCCTATATGAACGGGCGGATCGATCCGCCCTCGTCAGCGCTGTCGCTGACCTCGCAATCGCTCAGGGAAAAGGCAAAGAACGAAATCGCCTATGTGGCCTTCGAAGACAATCGATTAGCCGGCTGCACATTCTGCCGTCCGGAACCGGATAGCCTCTATATCGGCAAGCTCGCGGTCCTACCGGCCGCGCAGGGCAAGGGGATCGGCAGGCGCTTGCTGAGGCTCGCGGAGAGGACTGCGCGGGAGCGTGGACTCGGTGCGCTGCGGCTGGAAACGCGAGTCGAACTGACCGGCAATCACACTACCTTTGCCAACTGGGGATTCCAGAAAACCGCCGAGGCCCGCCATGCCGGCTTCGATCGCACCACGTCGATCGAGATGCGGAAGATCCTGATTTAGCTCAGCGAAATGGCAAAACGCGGTTCGGTGGGCGATGGCCGTCGATGAAGGCGCGGATGTTGATGATGACCTTGTCGCCCATGTCGATGCGGCTTTCGAGCGTGGCCGAACTCATATGCGGCAGCAGCACCACCTTGCCCTCGTTGGCGAGCTTTACCAGCTTCGGATTGACGGCCGGTTCGTTCTCGAAGACGTCGAGACCGGCGCCGGCGATCTTGCCTTCGCGCAGGATCTTGATCAGCGCCGTTTCGTCGATGACATCGCCGCGCGCCGTGTTGACGATATAGCTGGTCGGCTGCAGCAGCGCGAGCCGGCGCGCCGAAATCAGATGGAAGGTCGCGGGCGTAGATGGGCAGTTGACGGAAACGATATCGACGCGGGCAAGCATCTGATCGAGGCTGTCCCAATAGGTCGCCTCCAGCTCGTCTTCGGTCGTTATGCTGACACGCTTGCGGTTGTGATAGTGGATCGACAGGCCGAAAGCCTTGGCACGGCGGGCGACGGCGGTGCCGATACGGCCCATGCCGACGATGCCGATACGCTTGCCGTGAATCCGGCGGCCGAGCATCCAGGTGGGCGACCAGCCGGCCCATTCGCCGGGCTTGTCCGTCAGCACGCGCGCACCTTCGGCGAGACGTCGCGGCACGGCGAGGATCAATGCCATGGTCATGTCGGCCGTGTCTTCGGTCAGAACGTTCGGCGTGTTGGTGACCGTGATGCCCCGACGAGCGGCGGCTTCGATGTCGATATGGTCGGTACCATTGGAAAAGCTGGCGATCAGCTTCATCTGTGGCCCGGCTTCCTCGATCAGCGCAGCATCGATGCGGTCGGTGACGGTCGGCACCAGCACATCGGCGGACCGGACGGCCTCGACAAGCTCAGCCTGGGTACGCGGCGTATCGTCAATGTTGAGCTCGGCATCGAAGAGTTCGCGCATCCGCGTCTCCACCGCATCCGGCAGTTTGCGCGTGATATAGACCTTCGGTTTTTTCTTCGTCGTCATGGCGACCGGCGATGCCTTGTTCAGATGTTCTTAACCAAGAAGCAGGATAATTTTCCCGTTCCGGGCATTTCTACCAGACCCGCAGGCGAAGACAAACAAAACTCGCGCGCGAGGCGCAGGGATTTGCCGATGACCGGAACAAAAAAGTCGCCTGACGGCGTCTTGGTCATGATGAGCGAACGGAAATCCAATGCGTGGCAAAATCCTGAAGTCCTGCGCTGCTTTTGCGATCGGCCTGATGATGGCCGGCGCCACCGCCGATCTTGCCGCGGCCCAGGCCGCCAAGGGACCGAGCGGATTACCGCTGCCGAGGTTCGTCACCTTGAAGTCGAAGCGCGTCAACCTGCGCGTCGGCCCCAGCGGGGACTACGCCGTGTCGTGGCTCTATCTCAAGCAGGGATTGCCGGTCGAGATCATTCAGGAATATGACAATTGGCGCCGCGTGCGTGACGCCGACGGCACCGAAGGCTGGGTCAACCAGTCCTTGCTCTCCGGCCAGCGCTCGGCCATCGCCGCGCCGTGGATGAAGGGCAAGGGCAAGGCGGTCTTCGTCAACATGCGCCGCGACGCGCAGCCGTCGAGCACCGTCATTGCCAAGCTCCAGCCGGGCGTGATGATGAATATCCGCGAATGCACTGGCGACTGGTGCCTGGCGACCGCCGACGGCACCGAAGGCTGGGTGGCGCAATCCGAAATCTGGGGCGCCTACCCCGGTGAAGCCTTCAAGTAAAAGAAAGCCCCGCAAGGCTCCATGGCAGCCGCGACCGCGTGATTTTTTCGATGCGGTGATGCATCGGTATCCAGGGCAGGGAACGGTGCTCGTGGACTATTTGTTCGGGAATCTCGGCATTGCCATCGTCCTGTTTGCATCGACGAATGTGGACGATATTTTTATCCTGCTCGGATTTTTTGCCGACCGTAAATTCCGCGCCCGGCAAATTGTCCTCGGCCAATATCTGGGCATTGCCACTCTTTGTGGCGTAAGCGCCGTTGCCTCCCTGATCTCTCTCGTTGTTCCCGCCGCCTATATCGGCCTTCTCGGCTTGGTGCCGATCTTCCTCGGTTTGAAGAAGCTATGGGCGTTGCGGCAAGGCCGTGAAGAAGAGGATGATCCGGAAGACCATGAGAAGGCGTCAATCGGGCATGGCAATATCATTGCCGTCGCGGCGGTGACGATTGCGAATGGCGGCGATAATATCAGCATCTACACTCCGCTCTTCGCCACGCGCACGATCGATGAGATCGCCATCATCGCCATTGTTTTTGCGCTGATGACGGCCTTGTGGCTGGCCGCCGCGCACTTCCTCGTCAATCACCCGACGATCGGCGCCCCGATCAGACGTTATGGACATCTGATAGTGCCGTTCGTCCTCATGGGCCTTGGAATACTCATTCTCCATGAGGCCGGAACCATAGAGTTCCTTGGCCGCCTTTAATGCCAAACCAAAAAAGCCGCCCGCAATGATCTGCTGCAAGCGGCTTTCGAAGTCAGCACCAGCAATGAGTGCGGCTATTTAGAGAAGCCCCGTCTCCTTGGCCGCTTCCGACAGCGACCGCATCGGCCGTGGGCCGATCTGCTCGATGACGATGGCTGCCGCGAGGTTGCCGAGCTTGCCGCAATCTTCGAGGCTGCGATTCTGCGTATAGCCGAAGAGGAAGCCAGCGGCGAAAAGATCGCCGGCGCCGGTCGTATCGACGCGCTCTTCGATCGGATGGGCATCGACGACATAGCGTTCGTCGCCGCGTACGATCACGGCGCCATCCTTGCCTATGGTGACGGCTGCGATCTTGCAATCGCCCGCAATCAGCTTCAACGCTTTCTCGAAATCGTCCGTCTCGTACAGCGAAAGGGCTTCATCGCGATTGGCGAAAACGATATCGACGGTGCCCGAGCGCATGAGATCGAGGAATTCCTCGCGATAACGGCCGACGCAGAAGCTGTCGGACAGGGTCATCGACATTTCGCGGCCATTGGCATGGGCGATGCGGGCGCACTCGCGAATCGCTTCCTTTGCGCGCGGCGGATCCCAGAGATAGCCTTCGAAATAGGTGACTTTGGCGGCGGCGACGACATCTTCCTCGACATCTTCCGGGCCAAGCTCGACACAGGCGCCGAGATAGGTGTTCATCGAACGCTCGCCATCCTCGGTGACGAAGATCATGGAACGGGCGGTCGGCGGGAACGTGCCCTTCGGCTTGGTTTCGTAGTGCACGCCCTGGGCGCGGATGTCGTGGGCGAAGATTTCGCCCAACTGATCTTCCGCAACCTTGCCGAAATAGGCTGCCCTGCCGCCAAAATTCGCAACACCTGCCGCCGTATTGCCGGCACTGCCGCCGGAGGCTTCKAGCGCCGGACCCATGCGCGAATAGAGCAGTTCGGCACGATCGGCATCGATGAGATTCATCGCGGCCTTGGTGATCTTGTTGTCGATCAGGAATTGATCGTTGCAGCGGGAGATAATGTCGACGATAGCGTTGCCAACGGTCAGTACATCGAAACGAGTCATCAAAAAGGGGGTCCCCGGTATTGGTGATAGCCGGTATCCGGTATTAGCGGTTTTTCCGAAGTTTGGAAGGAAAATCGGTTGCTCGCGCGGTAACTAAATCTCAACCAGTCATTTGCTTGTCACTTTCCATCTGTAAACGCTTATCAAGTGAACTGGCATGGGATGCGGACAAGGCATTCGCGGCCAGCTCTTGGAAGGTATGATACCTTCCGCCTCACCGGTACGCGTGCCGACCACGGATGAACTGGCGGCTTGTGCACCGGGAGGACTCCGGCGGGACCAGATGCGGAAAAGCGGGCGCAACCCGCTTTTTTTGTTTCCGACCGCTTTTCGGCTTCTCACGATGCGGCAAGCTGCTACAACTTTGGGATCAATCCGCAAGATCCCGTCACAGCTTCCTCGCCCGGCATGTCCGAAATCTTCTCCGATGTCCTGCCGATTTTCCTGCTGATCCTCGTCGGCTGGCTGATCGTGCGTGCCGGAATATTGACGGCCAGCGTCGGCGAGGCGATGAGCGAATTCGTCTTCAAGATTGCCGTGCCGCTGCTGCTTTTCCAGACCATTGCAGGCGCGCAGTTTCATGGAGCTTCGCCGTTTCGATTGTGGATCGCCTATTTCGCCGGAGTCGCGGTCGCCTGGACGGCCGGTCATCTGGCGGCGACGCGGCTGTTCGGGCGGGATGCGCGGATCGGGGTGCTCGCCGGAGTGTCGTCCGCTTTCGCCAACAATGTTTTCATCGGCCTGCCGCTGGTGAGCCGCGTGGTCGGTCCCGACGGCATCGTGGCGCTGTCGATCCTGATTGCCGTGCATCTCCCGGTCATGATGATCGCCGGCACGATGCTGATGGAACAGGCGGAGCGCAAGGCGAGTGGCGGCACGGGGCGAAGCACGGGCGAACTCCTGAATCAGGTCGGCAGAAATCTCGCCCGCAATCCGCTGGTCATCGGACTTGTCGCCGGGCTCGTCGTGCACCTTATCGGCATTCCCTTGCCGGCAACGCTCGGCACCGTCGTCGACAGCATCGCCAATACAGCAGGCCCGGCCGCGTTGATTTCACTCGGCATGGCCCTGCGGCACTACGGGCTTTCCGGTAATCTCGGCGTTGCCAGCGTCACTTCGGCCTTCAAGCTTTTGTTGTTGCCAGCCTGCGTGCTTGCGGCCGGCTACCTTCTCGGCCTGAGCCCGGAATGGCGAAAGGCGCTGGTGCTCACGTCTTCGGTTCCAACAGGTGTGAACGCCTGGCTCATTGCCAATCGCTTCGGCGTCGGCCACAGCCTTGCTGCTTCGACAATCACGCTGACAACGGCCCTCGGCGTAGTTTCGGTGTCGCTTTGGGCCTATATGCTCGGCTAGTGACAAGGCCGGCTGCGCGCGATCTCAAAAGGTGCTTGGCTGCTTTGCGTAAGCCCGCCGCCGTTTGAACGGCAGACCGACATGCAAAAGCCCGGCCGAGACGACCGGGCTTTTGCATAGATTCGCTTGAAGCAACTTAGTTCGTCGCTGCCGGCGCGTTCGCATCGGGCAGCGGCTCGGGCGTGTCGGCCAGCGTGCGCAGATAGGCGATGACATTGGCACGATCTTCTTCCTTCGGCAGGCCGGCAAAGCCCATCGCCGTTCCGGAGACGAATTTCTTCGGCGCTTCGAGGAAGTGGTAGAGATGATCATAGGTCCACTTTTCGCTGCTGCCCTTAGAAAAATCCTTCATGCCGGCAGAATATGCGAAACCTTCATGCGAGGCGATCGGACGATCGACGACGCCCCAGAGGTCAGGACCGACCTTGTTCGGCCCGCCCTTGGTGCCGTCATGACAGGCCTGACACTTCTTGAAGATCGATTCGCCAGCCTTGGCGTCGGCCTTTTGCAGCAATTGCGCGATCGGCGTTTCCTGCTTTGCGGCGGCTGCCTTGCCGCCTGCTCCTGCAGACGATTCTTCAGCGGCGATAATTGCGAAGCCCGGCTTTTCCGGTGTCTCTGAATGGAAAATAAATCCCGACGCGAGCGACACGGACTTCAGCACAAAAAGTGTGGCCAGAAGTGCCCCGACACCCATGTTCACGTAGGATGAATTCATCTGCTATGCTCCCCTCGCCTCCGGCAGCGGCTGCCGGCCCATCTTGAATTCGCGCGAAACCTATGTCTTTTGACTGTTTCTTGCAACTCTGTAAACGGTCTCCACCGTGAGACTTTTTGACACTTTTCCGGCGGGAATAGAAGGCCCAACAATGACAGATCCCAACTTGGACAAGACGCTGGTACTCATTCCGGCCCGGATGGCCTCCACACGCCTGCCCGGTAAACCGCTCGCCGATATTTGCGGCCTGCCCATGATCGTACAGGTTGCCAAACGCGCACGCGAGGCGGCGATCGGTCGCATCGTCGTCGCTGTTGACCATGAGGACACCTTTGCCGCCGTTGCGAATGCGGGTTTCGAAGTCGTCATGACGCGCACGGATCATCAATCCGGCTCGGACCGAATCTATGAAGCCCTGCAGGCCGTGGATCCCGAGGGCCGCGCGGAGATCGTCGTCAACGTTCAGGGCGATCTGCCGACCATCGATCCCGAGACCATCCGCGCTTCGCTGCGCCCGCTGGAAGATCCGGCCGTCGATATCGCCACACTGACCGTCGAGATCAAGGACGAAGAAGAAAAGACGCTGCCGAGCGTCGTCAAGGTTGTCGGCTCGCCCATTTCGGACAGCCGCCTGCGCGCGCTCTATTTCACCCGCGCCACGGCCCCTTATGGCAACGGGCCGCTTTATCATCACATCGGCCTCTACACCTATCGCCGCGCCGCGCTGGAGAAATTCGTCAGCCTCGGCCCTTCGACGCTGGAAAAGCGCGAATCACTGGAGCAATTGCGGGCGCTGGAGGCCGGCATGCGCATCGATGTCGAGATCGTTGACACGATACCGCTCGGTGTCGATACTCCCGCCGACCTCGAAAAGGCCCGCCGCATCCTTTCCGGCGCCTCTCTCTGACGGAATTTCCCTAAAGGCAGTCCAATGATCAGCAAGACCAACAAGATCTCTTTCCAGGGCGACTACGGCGCCAATTCCGACATGGCCTGCCGTGACATGTTCCCGACGATGGAACCGCTGCCTTGCCAGACCTTCGAGGACGCCTTCACCGCCGTCGATAATGGCGATGCCGATCTCGGCATGATCCCGATCGAGAACACGATCGCCGGCCGCGTTGCCGATATCCATCATCTGCTGCCGGAATCGCGGCTGCATATCGTCGGCGAATATTTCATGCCGATCCACTTCCAGCTCATGGTTCTGCCGGGTGTGAAGAAGGAAGAGATCCGCACGGTGCACAGCCACATCCATGCGCTTGGCCAATGCCGCAAGGTGGTGCGCGCCAACGGCTGGAAACCAATCATCGCCGGCGACACGGCGGGTGCTGCCAAGCTCGTGCAGGAAACCGGCGACCGCACCATGGCGGCGCTGGCGCCGCGATTGGCGGCCGATCTCTATGGGCTGGAAATCGTTGCGGAAAATGTCGAGGACACCGAAAGCAACGTCACGCGCTTCGTCATCCTGTCGCGAGACGAGAATTGGGCTCAGCGCAGCTCGGCCGAGGAAAAGATCGTCACTACGTTTGTCTTCAACGTCCGCAACATTCCGGCTGCGCTCTACAAGGCCCTGGGTGGCTTTGCGACCAACGGCATCAATATGACCAAGCTCGAAAGCTATCAGCTCGGCGGCCGTTTTGTAGCGACGCAGTTCTACGCCGACATCGAGGGCCATCCCTCCGACGCGCATGTGCGCCGCGCGCTGGAGGAATTGCGGTTCTTCTCCGAAAAGGTCCGCATCCTCGGCGTCTACAAGGGCCATCCGATGCGGGGTGATCTGTAAGCCCGGATCGTTTCGGAGGCCACCTCGATCCTTCGAGGCTCCGCCCGACGGGCTACGCTCCTCAGGATGAGGTGGAGCAAGTATCGTTGTTGGCGCAAAGGGTTAGCCCTCATGGTGAGGTGCGGAAGCCCATAAGGGCTGGAGCCTCGAACCACTAGGGCGGGTGGCTGGATCGCTACATTTCCATCGTTAGCTAATCCGCAGCCTTGGTGACGACCTCGATACGGTGTCCATCCGGATCGATAACAAAGGCTGCGAAATAGTTMGGCCCGTAATGAAGCCGAAGACCAGGCGGCCCGTTGTCCTTGCCGCCATGAGCGAGCGCCGCTTTGTGAAATGAGACGACGGCATCACGGCTTGGCGCGCCAAAGGCGAGGTGAAAGCCCGAGCCAGGAGCGCAAGCCTCCTTGCCCCGCAATTTGATGGCGAACTTATCGCCATCGCCGGGCGGCCCATATCCGATCGCCTGGTCGGGATCGCCGGGGTTCAAGTCTTCCCAAACCCTGACATAGCCGAGCGGCGCGAAGGCGGCGTCGTAGAACGCGGCGGCCTTCTCGATATCCGAGACGCCGAATGAAATATGATGCAGCAATTGTTCCTCGCATGACTCTGAATTTATCGATCAGTCTCTTCTCCAAATGCCGCAAGTCAACTCGAGCTGCATGCTTAGGCGTTTTACAGGGATACACTAGGCAACAACCGCTGCTTCAGTTGGAACGATCCTAGTCGCCGTATTAGCCCCTCATCCGGCCTCCTGAGCTTGTCGAAGGGCGGCCACCTTCTCCCCGCTTGCGGGGAGAAGGGGATAGAGACACCTGCAGCCTCCCTTCCATCATCGAGCTCAGCGACAGCCCGAGGTCGTCCCCTCGCCCCGCTTGCGGGGAGAGGGTGAGGGTGAGGGGCAGAGCCGCAATTGGGGCCTTACTTATCCGGCTCACAAACCCTGAGACGATGGCCATCCGGATCGAGCACGACGAAGGTTGGGCCGAAATCCATTGTCGTCAATTCCTGCGCGATTGGCAGGCCACGGGATTTCCAGTCCTTATAATGCTCCGCGACCGCACCATCGCCCTCGACCATGAAGGCGAGTTCGCCGCGGTTGCCGATAGCTGACGGTTGCGGTTCGACATTGCTGCGGCGCCAGAGGCCGAGGGTGAAGCCATTGTCGAGCGGGAAGGCAGCGAAATTCGGCGCGGCAACGGCCGGCTCGCGGCCGAGCAGGTCGCGATAGAAAGGCACGCTTTCGGCCGGATCCTTGACGTAGAAAATGATGAGATTCGGGCTGGTCATTTGGATATTCCTCTTGGTTTAGGGGATATAAGGGCATGAAGGATGCGGTCCGGCAGACAGGGCAGAGCCTGCCGGGGATGGCTTTGTCAGCGGATGGTCGGATGAAGATGCGTCTTTAACGCATCCGGTTTTCCTCACGGTACGGGGCATGACCGTCCAGAAAGCCCAGATCGCGCTTCATTGAATCCGGCACGCCCTCGATATCGAGTCGATCTCGGCCATGGGCGAAATAGCCAAGCGCAACCCGCAGAAGGCGGACCGGCCATGCCGGCATAGAAAGATCTTTGCCTTTGCGCGCCTCGATGATGCCGCGATGCGTTTGTTTCGTGACGATGAAAGCGTTGCTTGCCATGATCGGTCCTCCTTCCTGCTTGGGATGGTGCCCATCATAGTCCTGCCTACTGACAGTTTCTGGCAGTAGTGTTATCGGTGAAAATCAATCGTGAACCATGCCCTCCCGGGCATGCCATTCCCTGGCAAGGGTAATACGACGTCGTGGATAGCGCGCTTCCAGCACCGCGAAATCGACGATGCGGTCGGCGCGGAAATGGCGAAAATCCTGGCGCAGCTCGCACCAGGCCATGATGATGCGCGCATTGTCGAAATAACCGAGCGCGAAGGGCCAGATACGGCGGGTCGAAATGGCGCCGTTCACGTCGCCATAGGTCAATTGCACCATGCGCTCCGTGCGGATCGCCTTGCGCATGAGGGAAAGATCGGCCTTGTCCTCGGTGATACGCCGCGTCGCCACGACCACTGCCGCCTGGTCGACCGCCTCGCGCATTTCGGCCGGCAGCACGGCGGCGATCTTGGCAAGAGCGTCAGCTCCGGCTGCTGCCAATCGCGAATCGGTTGCGCGGGCGACCCATCTCGATCCCAGCACCAGCGCTTCAATCTCATCCTGCGAAAACATCATCGGCGGCAGCATGAAGCCTGGCTTCAGGACATAGCCGATGCCCGGTTCGCCTTCGATCATGGCGCCTTGCGTCTGGAGGCTGGCGATATCACGATAGAGCGTGCGCAGGCTGACGCCGGTCTCCTCGGCAAGCGTCGCGCCGCTGACAGGCCGTCGGTAGCGCCTGAGCGTCTGCAGCAGGGTTAGCAGCCGTTCCGAGCGCGCCATGACAAGCGCCTATCGCTTCCACTCCACCCAGTCGCGCATCAGGCGATGGGCGATGGCGCCCTTGGGTGGAGAGGTGTTGCCGGAGGCCGAGACACGATCGAGCATGGCGAGCGTCTCTTCCGGCGTGAACCAGCGGCAATCGTCAAGCTCGTTCGCATCGATATGGATCTCCCTCGACTTTGCCTCGGCATAGCAGCCGATCATCAGGGAATGTGGCATCGGCCAGGGCTGCGAGGCATGGTAGCGAACGCGGCCGATGTGGATGCCGGACTCCTCGTGCGTCTCGCGGCGCACGGCATTTTCGATGGTTTCGCCCGGTTCGACGAAACCGGCCAGACAGGAATACATGCCGGGCGCGAAATGATGGCTGCGGCCGAGCAAGCAGAGATTTTTCTCCTCGTCGATCGTCAGCATGATGACGACCGGATCGGTGCGCGGGAAGATCATGTGTTCGCAGGCCGTGCAGACGCGCTTATAGCCGCCGATGCGGAGCTCCATGACCGAGCCGCACCGGCCGCAGAAGCGGTTGTCGCCGTTCCAGCGGATAAGGCTCATGCCTTGCGCCGCTTCGCCAAGGATTTCGCCTTCGAGCAGGTGATCGCGCCAGAGCGCGCGCATGTCGGCGGGCTTGTAATGGCTGGCGAGTTCGTCGGCATTGATGCGCACCGGAACGGCCAGCCGCGGCTCGCCGGTCCTGCGGTAGCCAAGCAACACCGCCGCTTCCCAGTCCGGATCAAGCTCCTGCAGCTCGTAGCGGGCAAACAGCGGATCGAGCACCTGCCCATCATGCTTCAAAACAAGCCGATCCTGGGCAAATGCCAGGATATGCGTGCCTTCCTTGGCGAGCGCGTGCTTGATCGATTCCTCGTCGCGGTGCTCGGCATCCCGATTAAGCTGATTTTCCGCAAAGGCGGTAAGGCTGCTGGCTTCCGGGTGGGGGGCATCCGTAGAGAATATGGAATGGTTCATTGTGAAAGCGTGTCCCGCAACTTGGCTATGAAGCTGTTCATGTCTGCGTCCGCATAGGGTTCCGCCTTGCCATAGCCCCAGATCGGGCCGGGCCAGTTCGCATCCCCTTCGAACCGCGCAATGACATGAACATGAAGCTGACGGACGATATTTCCAAGGGCCCCGATGTTGATTTTTGTCGCTCCCGTTACCGTCTTCAAGGCAGCACCGACCTTGTTGGTCTCGAAGGTTAGCAGAACCTGATCGAGCGGCGTCAGCTCGAATATTTCCGATATGCCGGGCCGCCGGGGGATTAACACAAGCCATGGCCAGCGGCGATCCTTCATCAGCCGCACGTCGCAAAGGCCGGTAACAGCGACGGAAACGCTGTCATTCGCCAGACGATCGTCGAGCGCAAAATCCTGCAATGGGTCTTCCTCCGATGTTTTATCAAATGTTTAGCAGTTTTTTTTGAGCTTGGCTTGCTTTTGATGCCGATATTGCCGATATGTGCATCCGGGAGGTTGGTGGTGGACGAGCCACTCGCCAACCGGGTCAGGTCCGGAAGGAAGCAGCCCTAACGAGCCCGGCACGGGTCATCGTGCCAGCCTCCCACCCTTTCCGAAAGCAAGGCCCGGCTTTCAGCGGGCAATAAGCAGGGCAATGAGCGACACCGAGCGACAAGCAAAAGATGCCGCTTCGACCGGCACCGGTTACCGGGTGTTGGCCCGCAAATACCGGCCCAAGGATTTTACCGACCTGATGGTCGGGCAAGAGCCGATGGTTCGGACGCTGACCAATGCGTTCGAGACCGGCCGTATTGCCCAGGCCTATATGCTGACCGGCGTGCGCGGTGTCGGCAAGACAACGACGGCCCGCATCCTTGCGCGCGCCCTCAACTACAAGACCGCCGAAATCGACCGTCCGACCATCGACCTGCGTGAGCCCGGCCTGCATTGCCAGGCGATCATGGAAGGCCGGCATGTCGATGTCATCGAGATGGACGCTGCCTCGCATACCGGCATCGACGACATCAGAGAGATCATCGAGCAGGTGCGCTATCGCCCGGTTTCGGCGCGCTACAAGGTCTATATCATCGACGAAGTGCACATGCTGTCGACGGCCGCCTTCAACGGGTTGCTGAAGACGCTGGAAGAGCCGCCCGAGCATGTGAAATTCATCTTCGCCACCACCGAAATCCGCAAGGTGCCGATCACGGTGCTCTCGCGCTGCCAGCGCTTCGACCTGCGCCGCATCAGCGCTTCCGATCTCGTCGGCTTGTTCACCACCATCGCCGCCAAGGAAGGCATCGAGGCTGAGCCGGAAGCGCTCGCCATGATCGCCCGGGCCGCCGAAGGCTCGGCCCGCGATGGGTTGTCACTGCTCGATCAGGCCATCGCCCATGGCAGCGGTGTGGTTGCGGCGGATGCCGTCCGCTCGATGCTGGGGCTTGCCGATCGTGCGCGCATCGTCGATCTCTTCCACCATATCATCAAGGGCGATGTCGCCGCCGCACTGGCGGAATTCAACAGCCAGTATGAAGCCGGCGCCAATCCTGTCGTCGTGCTGACCGACCTTGCCGATTTCACCCATCTCGTCACCCGCCTGAAATATGTGCCCGATGCTGCCGACGATCCGTCGCTGAGCGAGGTCGAGCGCACGAAGGCAGTCGAATTCGCGCAAGGTGTCGCGGTTACGACGCTGTCGCGTTTCTGGCAGATGCTGCTGAAGGGCATTCCGGAGACTGAAACTGCTGCCCGCACGGCCGGCGCCGCTGAAATGGTGCTGATCCGCCTGGCCCATGCCGCCCATCTGCCGGCGCCGGAAGACGCAGCGCGGCGACTTGCCGAATTTTCGGATGGCAATAGCGGCGGAACGCGTCCTTCGCCCATTTCGTCGGCTGGCAACGGCATGGGAACACCGGTCTCCTATCAGGGCAATGTCATGGCGCGTGCGGTCGAAACCGCACCATCGCGGCCCGCCCCGTCGCCGGCAGCACCGGTCGCCATGCTGCGCTCGGTTCCGAATACGCAGCCGCAAGCGAGCCCTGTTATCGGCCGAATCGAGCCGAAACCCGCCGAAGCGCCGAAGCCGCTCGTCCCCGTCAATTCGATGGCCGATATCGCGGAACTTGCCGGCCAGAAGCGCGATCCGAAAGTGAAGGCGCTGGTGCGCAGCTTCGTTCGCCCGGTGCGGCTGGAGCCAGGCCGGCTCGACGTCAGCTTGGCGCCGGGTGCGCCGACAACGCTGCTGAACGAGCTTGCCGTCAAGCTGAAGGAATGGACCGGCATCCATTGGATCGTCAGCCTCAGCCGCGAGGAAGGCGAGCCGACGCTTGTGGAGGCCGAGGCGAACGCGCAGCAGCAGCGGGTCGCCGATGCCCGCCAGGACCCTGATGTCGCCGCAATCCTATCGCAATTTCCGGGCGCAAAGATCATCGACGTTCGCGTGCGGGCGCCCGATCCGGAAGAAGAGGAACAAGTGGCCGCTCCGGCGACTGCCGAATCCGTCGACGGCGATATCCTGCCGGGCGATGATATCGAATTCTAAGGGTATGATATCAAATCGAAGAGCCGTACTATAAAACGGAAAGCGGTTTTCGACCTGGATTGTAACCCAAAATAACAAGACAAAGACGAGAAAAAAGGACCAGCAACGATGCGCGACATCATGGGCATGATGGGCAAAGTGAAGGAAATGCAGGCCAAGATGGAAAAGATGCAGGCGGAAATCGCCGACATCCGGGCCGAAGGCAAAGCCGGCGGCGGCCTCGTTACCGTCACTGTGAACGGCAAGAGCCAGATGCTGTCCCTCAAGATCGATCCGTCGCTCTTCAAGGAAGACGATGTCGAAATCCTCGAGGACCTGATCGTCGCTGCCAATAAGGACGCCCAGGAAAAGGCCGAAGCACTGGCCGCCGAAAAGACCCGCGAACTGACCGCCGGCCTGCCGATCCCGCCCGGTTTCAAGCTGCCTTTCTGAGAAGCGCTCCGTTCAACGCACCATCGTCTTGCGGATGAGCTCGCGGCCGATCGGTTTCGCCGGCTCGTTCCGCAGCACCAGCGACGTGGTCACCGCGCCGTAGCGAGCGATGGAATCGACGATGGTTTCAAGGTCTGATGGTGTCGGCACCAGCACCTTGAGTAGGAAACAATCCTCGCCGGTCAGCCGCAGGACCTCGATAATCTGCGGCATCTCCGAAAATTGTTTCAGGCAGGGGCGTATATGCTCATGGGTCGTCCGCAGCCGGACGATCGCCATCATGCCGAGGCCGACGGCAGCGGGATCGACGACGGCGCGGTAGCCGGCAATGATGCCGCGCTCCTCAAGGCGCTTGAGACGTTCGGACGCGGCGGGCTGCGAAAGCCCGACCCGGCGGCCGAGTTCCGATACGGAAATCCGCCCATCACCTTGCAAAATCTCGATCATCGACAGATCGGTCGGGTCCAGGTCCTTCTCGAAGCTTTCCATCTCGCACCTTGAATTCATCGGCTGGCGCAAGTTTTATCCGATGGTTTGTGATGTCAACCGGCGATGCAGCGTGTCAATTTCCCTCCGTCAACACAGTGCGAGAGGAAAGACATGAGGGATATCATCGTCCTGCCCGGCCTTGGCGGTTCGGGGGAAGGTCACTGGCAAACCCTGTGGGAGCGGCAGAATCCCGAGATGCGCCGCTTTCAGCCGGCGAGTTGGGACAGGCCGGAATTGACGGATTGGCTCGCCGCGCTCGACCGGGAGATCAGCCGTTCCAGGACGCTGCCTATCCTTGTCGTCCACAGCCTCGCCTGCCAGTTGGTCGCGCACTGGGCGGCCTCCGCATCGGCAAAAATCCTCGGTGCTTTCCTCGTCTCCGCGCCAGATCCCACGGGCGACGTCTATCTGACGGAGGCCCCGAGCTTCGCCAATCCGCCGCGCCAACGATTGCCGTTTCCCTCGCTTCTCATCGCAAGCACCAACGATCCCTTCGGCTCGTTCGACTATGCGACGGAAAGTGCTGCTGTCTGGGGCAGCGAATTGATCGATGCCGGCGCGCTCGGCCACATCAATGCGAATTCCGGTATCGGCGATTGGCCGGAAGGGCAGGCGCTATTCGAACGGTTTTACACCGGGCTTGCTTAGGGATTGTCATCGAGAAGCGCTCTGAGCTTGTAATGAATAGGCGCGGAGAGATAACGCACCCGATCCTCCGGGGACAAACGTCTGCCGAAGGTCGCCATCAATTCCGGCATGGTGACCTTGGCGCCGGCATAGGGACTATAGGTCACCGGCATTCCGGCGGCAGCCGTGCCGTTTTTGATGACGCGGCAATAGATGCCGGGACGGCCGGCTTGCATATAGCGCTTGGCGAATTTCGGATCGCCCATCTTCGCCGCGAAGGTCGCACAGGGGATGCGGGCGGAGGTCACCTCCAGAACTAGATCGTCTGCTATGAATCTGTCACCCACCGCGACCTCGCGGTTATCGAGCCCCTCGATGACGATATTTTCGCCGAACGTACCGTATTCCAGCCGGCGCCCCAATTCGTTCGACCACCAATCCAGCGTCAGCGAACCCTCGACATAGACGGCCTGATCGGGTCCGCCGTGATGTTCGCCATTGCAGATAGCGTCGCCGATGATACCCTCGGCGTCGATCATGACCGCACCGCCGACCGCATGCTTATAGATGCCGGTCCTGTAGCTCTTGCCGGGAAGTTTTTCGGCGGCGCCGATGCAGACGGCCAGAATTTTCATAGGGCGATCATCCCTTCCGCGATTCCGTTCCGTCAGCATATGAGCTAAAAGCCTCCCATGGCAAAGCGAGTCACCGGCCCCGAAATCGAAAAACTCATCCAGCTCCTGGCAAAAGTGCCGGGCCTCGGCCCACGCTCGGCGCGACGCGCGGCATTGCACCTGATCAAGAAGAAGGATCAGTTGCTTGGCCCTCTTTCCCATGCCATGGGCGACGCCTACGACAAGGTGAAGATCTGCTCGCACTGCGGCAATGTCGATACCGTCGATCCCTGCACCGTCTGCACCGACGACCGGCGCGATCAGTCCGTCATCATCGTTGTCGAGGATGTCGCCGACCTCTGGGCGCTGGAACGCGCCGGCGCGATGAACGCCGCCTATCACGTACTTGGCGGCGTGCTGTCGCCGCTCGACGGCATCGGCCCTGATGATCTCAACATCCGCGGCCTGATCGAACGGGTCGGCGAGGGCGGTGTCCGCGAGATCATCATCGCCGTCAATGCGACGGTCGAAGGGCAAACCACAGCACACTATATAACCGACCAACTCGCCGGCCTGGAGGTAAAAATCACTCGCCTCGCCCATGGCGTACCAGTCGGTGGCGAACTCGACTATCTCGACGAAGGCACCCTGACGGCGGCGCTGCGGGCGCGAACGGCGATTTGAAGGAGGAAAACGGATTGGCGCAAGGACATTGCCTTTCGCTCGCGCTCAAGGCGCTCGTCGCCAGTGCTCCTCGCAACCCCCCTCTGCCCTTTCAGGCATCTCCCCCACAAGGGGGGAGATCGATAGCCTGTGGCACCGCTCTACCTCAAATCGCGATTGTCTCCGAAGAGACTAAAGCATATCGGGTTCGCGAAAGGCGCGGCAAACTCCCAACGATCTCCCCCCTTGTGGGGGAGATGTCCCGAAAGGGACAGAGGGGGGTATCAGTGGTGCGGCAGATTCTTTGCTTCCTCTCGCTCCTTTGCATCCTCCTCCCTCTCCCCGCCCTCGCCGCCTCAAAAGCCGATGTCGAAGCGCAGTTCCAAAGCTGGGTGCAACAGAACCTCTGGCCGGAAGCGCAGAAGGACGGCATTTCTGAAAAGACCTTCAAGGCCGCTTTTTCCGGCATAACGCTGAATTGGGATCTGCCGGATCTCGTGCCGCCGGGTTTTCCAAAGCCGAAGGAACAGCCGCAGACGCAGGCGGAATTCTCCTCGCCCGCCCCCTATTTCAACGAGGCGCGGCTGCAGAAGCTGGCGGCGACCGGGCGTAGCTTCGCTTCACAATATGGTCCGACGCTGAAAAGGATCGAGAAGGTCTACGGCGTGCCTGGGCCGATCGTGCTGGCGATCTGGGGTCGCGAGACCGGCTTCGGAGCGGCGAAACTGCCGAATTCGGCGATCCAGGTGCTGGCGACCAAGGCCTTCATGTCGACGCGCAAGGAGATGTTCCGCACCGAACTCATCGCAGCGCTCAGCATTCTTGAGCATGGCGACGTCACGCCCGATCAGTTCATGGGCTCCTGGGCCGGCGCGCTCGGCCAGCCGCAGTTCATGCCGACCAGCTATCTGAAATATGCTGTTGATTTCGACGGCGACGGCCATCGCAATATCTGGACGTCGGTGCCGGATACGCTCGCTTCCATAGCCAACTATTTAGTTCAGAAGGGCTGGCAGCGCGGCCGCGGTTGGGGCTACGAAGTGACGATCCCGGAAAATGTTTCCTGCGCGCAGGAGGGGCCGGATCTCGCCAAGCCGATTTCGCATTGGACCTCGCTCGGTATCGCCAGGATTTCCGGCAAGACTTTTCCGTCCGATGAGCTACGCGCGAATGGCATGATGCTCGTGCCGGCCGGCCGCGACGGGCCGGAATTCATCGTCACGCCGAATTTCTACGTCATCAAGGAATACAATAATTCCGATCTCTACGGCCTCTACATCGGCAATCTCGCCGACCGCATCGCCTATGGCTCCGGCGCCTTCCAGGGCCAATGGGGCGATGTCGGCAAGATGCTGCGCTCCGACGTCGCCGGCATGCAGGTGACCTTGGAGCACAAGGGATACGATGTCGGCGGCACCGACGGATTGCCGGGCTACAAGACCCGCCGATCGATCGGCCAATGGCAGGAAAAGAGCGGCCGCAAGCCCACCTGCTATCCCGACAGCTCGATGCTCGGCGTGCTGAAATAAGCGGAATTTGGCGGCTTTCGGCCCGAAGCAGACTAGCGTCTTGGCGTGAGCACCTTCAAGGATGCGTTGTTGCCGCTGCAGACTTCTCGCCAAGTCTCTTCATGAAGCGATCCATCTCAATGATGGCGCGTCGGTGCGTTCCCTCTCCGATGACACCGGCATCGTCGCGGCAGGTTACCTTGAACAGGAGCGACCTTCCCTCGATCTCGATCAACTCTATTTCGGCCGTGACGGTCATCCCGACAGGTGTTGCGGCGACGTGACTGACATCGACATGAGTGCCAACTGTGCGTTGCCCCGAGCTGAGGAAAGGCCGCAGGGCCTGCACGCATGTTTGCTCGATGAAGGCGATCATCATTGCCGTCGCCAGCACTGGCGGCATGTCACGGAAGCCAGGCCAAGATTCGTCGATCTCAGGCACAGTGTGAATTGGAGCAACGGAAAGGCGTTCCGTATGACGCAGTCCGACAGAGAGCAGAGGTAATGTGTTGGACTGGCTCATAGTTTCCCCAATCGCATGTTGATCGGCCAGGAAATCGGCAGCTTGCTTGTGGGGCTGCCCCAGATCGCCGAGATATCGCGGAAGAAGTTTTCTAGGATGTCGCCCCGCCCAGCCTCATTTACGCGCCGGACGGCGGACCAAGTCGACAGATAACCCAGCAATTCTCCGAGTTCCCAGACACGATCTATGGTCATTTCGGGATACGATATCTCCTCGAACGGAAACTCGATGTCGGAATATCCAGAGTCCACAAGCCTGCGCTCCGGCGGCCAGTAGGGGCCGATTTCATCGTGGTAGAAGCTATTGAACCGATCCTGAAGGTCAGAAGGCGCGAGCCGCATGACGTCGTAGCTGATCAACGCGATKACCGCGCCGTCATCTGCTACACGCCGTGCCTCCTCGTAGAATCGCGGGCGGTCGAACCAATGGGCCGCCTGTGCCGCGGTTATCAAACTCGCGCTTCCGTTAGGCAGCGGAAGTTGTTCCGCAGGTGCGCAGAGATACGCCACGTTGGCGTGCCGGTGCGCGTTGGCGATCTGGTCTTCGCTGGGATCGATGCCGATCACCCTCTTGAATTGGTCCGCGAGCTGTCGCGTCAGTTGCCCGTTTCCGCATCCGACATCGACAGCGCAACCCCGCCCGCCGACGGTCTGCGCCAGGAACGTCGAAAGTCCCGCGGGATATTCGGGTCTGAACAACGCGTAGGCGCTGCCCCCCTTGTCGAACCAGTTTTTGGCGGTTGTGATCTCGGCGTTCCCAGTCATGAATCTCTCCCGCACTTTTCGGCGTCCGCCAATCGATCCGCAAAGCCCTGTCTTTCCAAGGCAGTCGCGAGGTTTCCCAGAACTTTCAGGACCGGAAACCCGATCTCCGCCTCAAGCTCGCGGATGGCACGGAACGTCGTTTCCCAATGAGGTTCCAGCCTCTTCAGAAGTTCGGAGCCGCGCTTGGTCAGCTTGAGGCCGCTCTTCCGCCCGTCATCCAATGCATGCCGAACGACCAATCCGTCCTTCAGCATCAGGCTAACGGTTTGGCTAATCGCCCCTTGGGTGAGGCTGCTGGCGCTCGTAATGTCGGTCACGGTAACGGCTCCGGCGCTGAGGGCGCGCAACACGGGTGTGTAGCGGGGGCGATAGTCGATATCGAGTGCCCGATACCGCTCGGCCGCGCCTTGGTCGACAAGTTCGCTGACATAACGGAGGAGTTCGCCCAAACCGGGCCTGTCTTTGTTATTCATGATAAGCAAATTACATTAGCGCTAATGTAATTTCAAGTGAGCATCGTCTTCGCGCCCGTCGTCGGCAAAAAAATAGCGATGACCGCTATCGGCGCAAAGTTGCCGTCCATGACGCCCGGAAAACTTAACGGCACCTGCTACAGAATTCCGGAAATAATCCGCAAAGCCGGCTTTGCGTGCGAAGACCTTGCAATTTGACGGGAACGGGCTTATATCGGCATCAAATTCTTGATCGTGTGATGAAGAGTGGGCCGCAAGGACCCGCTCTTTTTTATTAGCTCGATCTCCAAATGCATGCACAATGCAGGAGTGAACGCTTGTCGGAAGAGACAAACGCAGACAATGCCAATGAACCGCGGCTGATCGTCGAAACCGGCCTCGACCAGCGGATTGCCGCCATCATCGAGCCTGTGCTTGTGGGCATGGGCTTCCGTCTGGTGCGCGCGCGCCTTCTCAATCAGAACGGCCTGACATTGCAGATCATGACCGAGCGCAACGACGGCACAATGACCGTCGAGGATTGCGAAGAGGTCTCGACGGCGATTTCGCCGGTGCTGGATGTGGAAGATCCGATCGATAAAGCGTATCATCTGGAAGTGTCTTCGCCCGGCATTGATCGCCCGATGGTGCGCAAGTCGGATTTCAGCCGCTGGATCGGTCATCTCATCAAGTGCGAGACCTCGATCCTGGTGGATAACCGCAAGCGGTTCCGTGGCAAGATCGCCGATGTCAGCGCCGATGGTTTTACGATCGAGCGCGACCAGGTTGCCTACGGCGAAGAGCCGAAGGTGACCATTCCGTTCAGCACGCTGGCCGATGCCAAGCTGATCCTGACGGACGACCTCATCCGCGATGCACTGCGCGCCGACAAGCTGGCGAAAGCCGAGGCTGCGAACCAGAACGAAGCGGACGAAGAAGAATAACCGATCAACGAACCGCCGTACGGGACGGGAACCCCCACGGCAGGAAGACGGAGACTAAAGACAATGGCAGTCAGTGCGAACCGGCTAGAACTTCTGCAGATCGCAGATGCAGTGGCGCGCGAAAAGGTCATCGACCGCGAGATCGTGCTTGCCGCTATGGCGGACGCGATCCAGAAGGCCGCGCGCTCGCGTTACGGCACGGAGTCGAACATCCGCGCCGACATCAATCCGAAGACCGGCGAAATCCGTCTGCAGCGCCTGCTCGAAGTCGTCGAAAAGGCCGAGGACTATTCCACGCAGATCCCGCTGGAACTGGCTCGCGACCGCAACCCCGACGCCGCCCTCGGCGATTTCATTGCCGATCCGCTGCCGCCGATGGATTTCGGCCGTATTGCCGCCCAGTCGGCCAAGCAGGTCATCGTGCAGAAGGTGCGCGAAGCCGAGCGTGACCGCCAGTTCGACGAGTTCAAGGATCGCGTCGGCGAAATCGTCAACGGCACGGTMAAGCGCGTCGAATACGGCAATGTCATCGTCGACCTCGGCCGCGGCGAAGGCATCATCCGCCGCGACGAGATGATCCCGCGTGAAAACTTCCGCTACGGCGACCGCGTTCGCGCTTACGTCTACGACGTGCGCCGCGAACAGCGCGGCCCGCAGATCTTCCTGTCGCGCACGCATCCGCAGTTCATGGTCAAGCTCTTCACCATGGAAGTGCCGGAAATCTACGATGGCATCATCCAGGTGAAGTCGGTTGCCCGCGATCCGGGCTCGCGCGCCAAGATCGCCGTCATTTCGAACGACTCGTCGATCGATCCGGTCGGCGCCTGCGTCGGTATGCGCGGTTCGCGCGTTCAGGCCGTCGTCGGCGAGCTGCAGGGMGAAAAGATCGACATCATTCCGTGGTCCAACGAACCGGCGAACTTCGTCGTCAACGCGCTGCAGCCGGCGGAAGTCGCCAAGGTCGTTCTCGATGAGGATGCAGAGCGCATCGAAGTCGTGGTTCCGGACGAGCAGCTCTCGCTGGCCATCGGCCGCCGCGGCCAGAACGTCCGTCTCGCCTCGCAGTTGACCGGCTGGGACATCGACATCATGACGGAGGCCGAGGAATCGGAACGCCGTCAGAAGGAATTCAACGAGCGTACCAACCTGTTCATGGATGCGCTCGACGTCGACGAAATGGTCGGCCAGGTTCTGGCCTCCGAAGGCTTTGCCGCCGTCGAAGAACTGGCCTATGTCGATCTTGACGAAATTTCGTCTATCGACGGTTTCGACGAAGAGACCGCCCAGGAAATCCAGGATCGCGCCCGCGAATATCTGGAGCGCCTGGAAGCCGAAATGGACGAGAAGCGCAAGACGCTCGGCGTTTCCGACGAGCTGCGCCAGATCAACGGCATGACCGCACAGATGATGGTCGCCCTCGGCGAGGACGGCATCAAGACGATCGAGGACTTTGCGGGCTGCGCCGCCGACGATCTCGTCGGCTGGACCGAACGCAAGAACGGCGAAACGAAGAAGTTCGAAGGCCTGTTCTCGAAGCTCGAAGTGTCGCGCGTCGAGGCCGAGCAGATGGTCGTGCAGGCCCGCCTGCTGGCCGGCTGGATCACCGAAGCCGATCTCGCCTCCGAGGCGGAAGAGGCAACGGAGGATGAGGCCGAGCAGGAAGCATGATGAGCACCGGGGGACCGGACGCATCGCCTGAAGACGACGATCTCAGCGGTGGCGACCTGAACGGCCGTATGTGCATCGTAACACGCGAAAGCGGATCACCGGATGAGCTGATCCGCTTCGTAGCCGCTCCGGACGGGACCGTGGTTCCCGATCTGAAGCGGCAACTGCCGGGACGCGGCTGCTGGGTCAAACTCGACCGGACGCTGGTGGACAAGGCAGTGGCGAAGAAACTGTTTTCTCGCGCCCTGAAGGCGGAGGTGACGGCACCGAGCGATCTCGGCGCCACCGTCGACCGCCTTCTTGCAGCGCAACTCGCCGGGATGATGAACATGGCGCGCAAGGCGGGCCAGTTCGTCAGCGGCTCGTCGAAGGTCGATGGCGCCGTTCGCAACGGCTCGGCACTTGCCGTGTTCCATGCGATGGATGCTGCCGCCGACGGCGTTCGCAAGATCGACCAGGCACGCAAGGCCTGGCATCTTGGTATGGAGACTGAAAAGGAAATACCGTCATTCCGTGTCTTCACGGAGGCGGAAATGGAAGAACTGATGGGCCAGAACGCTTTTATCCATGCCGCAGCGCTTGCAGGGCAGGCAGGAGAGGGTGTAGTGAAGCGCGCAAACCTGCTCGAACGGTACCGCAACGGCGGTCAGTCCCGGGCAACGGGCGGCGCTGGCCGGCGAAAACAATGACGCGGTCACCGGTCGATACCGGACGCCTCATTAAGGTACATGCATTGAACGACAGGGTCTGACGGACGATTCCGTACCCTGTCCGAAGGAACGGGAACGGAATGACCGATAGTAAAGACGACAAGACGCTGAGTGTTTCGGGTAAGAAGACCCTCACCCTGAAGCCCTCAGGCGTGAACCAGGGCACTGTGCGCCAGGACATAGGCCGCGGTCGCACCAAGGCGGTCGTGGTCGAAACTCGTAAGCGCCGCCCGCTACGCCCCGAAGACGAAAAGCCGATGATCACCCCGACGACAACGACGGCTGCCGCGACGGCATCCGTAACGCGCGTCGCGGAACCGACACCGCAGCCGCCGCGCCCGCCGCAGCCGGCTCCGCGCATTCATCAGCCGGGTGGCCAGCAGCAGCGGCCGCAGCAATCCAACCAGAACAACCAGCAGCGTCTGCAGCAAGACCGCTCGTCGCGACCGGTGGTTCTCAACCATCTGTCGGCCGGCGAAATGGATGCGCGACGCCGCGCACTTGCCGAAGCCCAGGCACGCGATGCCGCCGATGCGGTCCGCCGCGCCGAGGAAGAGGCTCGCCGCCAGCAGGAAGAAGAAGCACGCCGCATCGCTGAACAGGCCGAAGCTGCCCACCGCGCCGCCGAAGAGGCTGCCCGCGCCGCAGAAGCCAAGGTCGAGGCGCCCGCACCGGTCGAAGCCAAGGTGGAAGCACCGAAGCCCACGGTTCAGCCGGCCGCAGCGCCCGTCGTTGCCCGTCGCCCGGATGCGGCTCCCCAGGCTGCACGCCCCGGCGCTCCCGCCGCGGAAGCGCCCGCCAACCGCCGCCGGCTCAACCAAGAAGACGACGATCGCGGCCCGCCGCGTGGTGGCCCTGCTCGCGGCAAGGTCGTCCGCCCCGAACCGGCAAAGCCGGTCACCACGCGTCCGAAGACGGACGAGGAACGCCGCCGCGGCAAGCTGACAGTGACGACGGCCGACGTCGACGAAGACGGCAGCGCCCGCGGCCGTTCGCTTTCGGCCATGCGCCGCCGTCAGGAAAAGTTCCGCCGCAGCCAGATGCAGGAAACGCGCGAGAAGATTTCGCGCGAAGTCGTGCTGCCCGAAACCATCACCATTCAGGAACTGTCCCAGCGCATGTCCGAACGCGCCGTCGACGTCATCAAGTTCCTGATGAAGGAAGGCCAGATGATGAAGCCGGGCGACGTCATCGACGCCGATCTGGCCGAGCTCATCGCCGGCGAATTCGGCCATACCGTCAAGCGCGTTTCGGAATCGGATATCGAACAAGGCATCTTCAACGTTGTCGACGAAGACGGCGAAATGATTTCCCGTCCGCCCGTCGTCACCATCATGGGTCACGTCGACCACGGCAAGACCTCGTTGCTCGACGCCATCCGCCACGCCAACGTGGTGGCCGGCGAAGCCGGTGGCATCACCCAGCATATCGGCGCCTATCAGGTCGAGCAGAACGGTCAGAAGATCACCTTCATCGACACTCCCGGTCACGCCGCCTTCACGGCAATGCGTGCCCGCGGCGCTCAAGCGACCGACATCGCCATCCTGGTGGTTGCGGCTGACGACAGCGTGATGCCGCAGACGATCGAATCGATCAACCACGCCAAGGCGGCCGGTGTTCCGATCATCGTTGCGATCAACAAGATCGACAAGCATGAAGCCAATCCGCAGAAGGTCCGCACGGAACTGCTGCAGTACGAGGTCTTCGTCGAATCCATGGGCGGTGAAGTGCTCGACGTGGAAGTTTCCGCGAAGAACCGCACCAACCTCGACAAGCTGCTCGAAGCCATCCTGTTGCAGTCGGAAATCCTTGATCTCAAGGCCAATCCGAACCGCACGGCAGAAGGCACCGTCATCGAAGCCCAGCTCGATCGTGGCCGTGGCTCCGTTGCCACCGTCCTCGTTCAGAAGGGCACGTTGCGTCCGGGTCAGATCGTCGTTGCCGGCGACCAGTGGGGCCGTGTGCGCGCACTGATCAACGACAAGGGCGAGCATGTGAAGGAAGCGACGCCGGCGACGCCGGTCGAGGTTCTCGGTCTGTCGGGCACGCCGGCGGCGGGCGACAAGTTCGCTGTCGTCGAAAGCGAAAGCCGCGCTCGCGAGATTTCCGAATATCGTCAGCGTCTGGCCCGCGACAAGGCCGCTGCCCGTCAGTCCGGCCAGCGCGGTTCGCTTGAACAGATGATGACCCAGCTACAGAGCGTCGGCGTGAAGGAATTCCCGCTGGTGATCAAGGGCGACGTGCAGGGCTCGATCGAAGCCATTGCCGGCGCGCTCGACAAGCTCGGCACCGACGAAGTTCGTGCCCGCATCGTCCATTCGGGCGCAGGCGGCATCACCGAGTCCGACGTGTCGCTGGCCGAAGCCTCCAATGCGGCCATCATCGGCTTCAACGTCCGCGCCAACGCTCAGGCACGTCAGTTCGCCGAGCGCGAAGGCATCGAAATCCGCTACTACAACATCATCTACGATCTCGTCGATGACGTGAAGGCGGCGATGTCGGGCCTGCTGTCTCCGGAACGTCGCGAGACCTTCCTCGGCAACGCCGAAATCCTCGAGGTGTTCAACATCACGAAGGTCGGCAAGGTCGCGGGTTGCCGCGTCACCGAAGGCAAGGTCGAGCGCGGCGTCGGTGTTCGTCTGGTACGCGACAACGTCGTCATCCACGAAGGCAAGCTCAAGACGCTCAAGCGCTTCAAGGACGAAGTCTCCGAAGTCAATGTCGGCCAGGAATGCGGTATGGCCTTCGAGAACTACGAAGACATTCGCGCCGGCGACACGATCGAGTGCTTCCGCGTCGAGCACATCACCCGTACGCTGTAAGGCAGGATAGATTGAAATATTGGGACGGGCGCCGGAACATCCAGTCCGGCGCCCGAACCTTTTGGGACCAAGACAAATGGCAACAAGACCAACTTCTTCCGCGCCCTCGCAGCGCATGCTTCGCGTCGGCGAGCAGGTGCGCGCCGCGATCACTCAGGTTCTGCAGCGCGGCGAAGTGCGCGACGACCTGATCGAGCGCACCGTGATCTCCATTTCCGAAGTGCGCATGTCGCCGGATCTGAAGATCGCCACCGCCTATGTGACACCGCTCGGCGTCGCCGATCATCAGATCGTCATCGAAACGCTCAATCGCCATGCGAAATTCATCCGTGGCCGTCTCGGGCCGCAGCTTCGGCAGATGAAATACATGCCTGAAGTCCGTTTCCGCGACGATACCAGCTTCGACAACTACCAGAAGATCGACGCGCTGCTGCGCTCGCCGGAGGTCCAACGCGACCTCGAAGACGGCAATACCGACACCGACGAAGATCGATAACAGAGACAGAGAATGTCCAAACCACGCAAGCCCAAAGGCCGTCCGATCTCGGGCTGGCTGATCCTCGACAAGCCGGTAGACTTCGGCTCGACAGAGGCCGTTTCCAAGATCAAATGGCTGTTCAAGGCGCAAAAGGCGGGCCATGCCGGCACGCTCGATCCGCTTGCCTCCGGCATGCTGCCGATCGCCCTTGGCGACGCCACCAAGACCGTTCCCTATGTCATGGACGGCCGGAAGATCTATGAATTCACCGTCACCTGGGGCGAAGAACGCACCACGGACGACCTCGAAGGCGAAGCAACCGAGACTTCGGACAAACGTCCGAGCGAAGAGGATATTCGCGCGCTGCTGCCGAAATATACGGGCGTCATCCAGCAGATCCCGCCGCAGTTTTCCGCGATCAAGATCGCTGGCGAGCGCGCCTATGATCTGGCCCGCGATGGCGAAACGGTTGAAATTCCGTCGCGCGAGGTGGAAATTTTCCGCCTGACGCTGCTCGCCTGCCCCGATGCCAATACGGCGCATTTCGAAGTGGAGTGCGGCAAGGGCACCTATGTCCGGGCGCTTGCCCGCGATTTCGGCCGCGATCTCGGTTGCTACGGCCATATTTCCGGCCTGCGCCGCAGCTTCGTGGCACCCTTCGCCGAGGAGGCGATGGTGCCGCTCGCCGATCTCGTCGCACTTGAGGCTATCGAGGATGCGGACGAACGGCTCGCCGCCCTCGACGCTCTGTTGATCGATACGGCGGAAGCACTGTCAGCACTGCCGCATCTCGTCATCAACGACGACCAGGCGCATCGCCTGAAGATGGGCAATCCCATTCTCGTGCGTGGGCGCGATGCGCCGGTCGCCGAGAGCGAGGCCTATGCCACGGCGCGCGGCAAGCTGATCGCCATCGGCGAAATCGGCCAGGGCGAATTTCGGCCGAAGCGCGTCTTCGGCTGAGTTTCGGCCAGCCGGAAAATACAGCTATTGCGGGTAATGGCGATGCGATATGCTCCCGACGGGCCATGACGGCCCTCAAGGGAGAGAACATGCGCAGAATTACCATCGGAATACTGGCAGTCCTTTCGTTGTTCCTCACAGTAGTGAGCGCGCATTCCGGCGAGCGCTGGGCCGGGCTGCCGGCTTTTCCGCCGATGCCGCAGCCGAAGACGAGCGGCATGGCCGATGTCAACGACATCAAGATGTATTATGCCGAATATGGTGCAGGCGACCCGATCCTCTTCATCCATGGCGGACTCGGAAATGCCGACGTCTGGGGCCGTCAGGTTGCCGATTTCGCGAGAGATCATCTGGTCGTCGTTGCCGACAGCCGCGGGCATGGCCGCTCAACGCGCAGCCAGCAGCCCTTCGGCTACGATCTGATGACCTCGGACTACGCCGCGCTGCTGGACTATTTGAAGATTGGCAAGGTGACGCTGGTCGGATGGTCGGATGGCGGCATCATCGGCATCGACATGGCGATGAAATACCCCGACAAACTGACGCGTGTGATCGCCCAGGCGGCAAATGTGACGACCGACGGCCTGAAACCTGACGTCCTGAACAACAAAACCTTCAACGACTACATCAATGTCGCCGGCGACTATTACAGGAAGCTGTCGCCAACACCGAATGAATACAAGGCTTTCGTCGATCAGATCTCGCAGATGTGGGAGACGCAACCGGCATGGACGGCAGCCGACCTTGGAAAGATAACGGTGCCTGTCACGCTTGCCATCGGCGACCATGACGAGGCGATCAAGCTCGACCACACACAGATGATGGCGAAGGACATTCCCGGCGCAAAGCTCGTTATCCTGAAGGACGCTAGCCATTTCGCCATGCTGCAAGATCCCGAGGGTTACGATGCGATGATCCGCGATGCGATGGCGGGGCGCTGAAAACCGCCCAGGGGAGAACCCTCTTTCCATTGGCGCTCATTTGGTTTATAGGCAGCGCCAGCATCGGGCCTGCCCGATTGCATTCGCGGCCAATGCTGGACGACATCCCGGCGTTTGGCGACATTATTTCCTCTCATAGAAAGGACCATCCGATGTCGATTACTGCTGAGCGCAAGGCTGCGCTGATCAAGGAATACGCTACTGCCGAAGGCGACACCGGTTCTCCGGAAGTCCAGGTTGCGATCCTGACCGAGCGCATCAACAACCTCACCGACCACTTCAAGGACCACAAGAAGGACAATCACTCCCGCCGTGGCCTCCTGACGATGGTTTCCAGCCGGCGCTCGCTTCTTGACTACCTCAAGAAGAAGGACGAAGGCCGTTATACCAAGCTGATCTCCAGCCTCGGTATCCGTCGCTAGTAATTTTCCGGCGGGCGTTCGCGTGAACGTCCGCCGGATGCTTATGAAGGGTTTGAAACCCATCAGACTTGTTTCCGTCGCGTTTTCCGTTTGCGCGATGTGAGACAGCCGGCAGGCCGGATGGGCCGGTTCTGCCAACACCAACCGTTGACCTGTCATGGGGCAGGATTGCCGGATGCTTTCAGCCGAAGCTTCATGCTTCGGCCGACCTTTGAAAGCCTCTCGTTGTCTTGCCCGTGATGCGTCACATTTCGTGCGGTTGAAGATGCGCCTTGCCGATACGGACGACGGCGCCTTTTCCCGCACTACGCAAGGACAAGATATGTTCGATATCCATACCGTCGAAATCGAGTGGGCCGGCCGCCCGCTGAAGCTCGAGACCGGCAAGATCGCCCGCCAGGCCGATGGCGCCGTCATCGCGACCTACGGCGAAACCGTTGTTCTCGCCACCGTCGTTTCCGCCAAGTCGCCGAAGCCGGGCCAGGATTTCTTCCCGCTCACCGTCAACTACCAGGAAAAGACCTATGCAGCCGGCAAGATCCCCGGCGGCTATTTCAAGCGCGAAGGACGCCCGAGCGAAAACGAAACCCTCGTTTCCCGCCTGATCGACCGTCCGATCCGCCCGCTTTTCCCGGAAGGCTACAAGAACGACACGCAGGTTGTCGTCACCGTCATCCAGCATGACCTCGAAAACAATCCGGATATCCTGTCGATGGTCGCCACCTCGGCAGCGCTGACGCTCTCCGGCGTTCCGTTCATGGGCCCGATCGGTGGCGCCCGCGTCGGCTACATCAACGGCGAATACGTGCTCAACCCGCATCTCGACGAGATGGAGGAATCGAGCCTCGACCTCGTCGTCGCCGGCACGCAAGAAGCCGTTCTGATGGTCGAGTCCGAAGCCAAGGAACTGCCGGAAGACGTCATGCTCGGCGCTGTCATGTTCGGTCATCGCGGCTTCCAGCCGGTAATCGACGCGATCATCAAGCTCGCCGAAGTTGCCGCCAAGGAACCGCGCGATTTCTCGCCGGAAGATTATTCCGCACTCGAAACCGAGATGCTCGGCCTCGCTGAAGCCGAACTGCGTACCGCGTACAAGATCACCCAAAAGGCCGATCGCTACGCTGCCGTCGACGCCGTCAAGGCGAAGGTCAAGGCCCACTTCCTTCCCGAGGAAGGCGAAGCCAAGTACACGGCCGAAGAAGTCGGCGCCATCTTCAAGCACCTGCAGGCGAAGATCGTTCGCTGGAACATCCTCGACACCTCGAGCCGCATCGACGGCCGCGACCTGTCGACCGTTCGCCCGATCGTTTCGGAAGTCGGCCTTCTGCCGCGCACGCATGGTTCGGCGCTGTTTACCCGCGGTGAAACGCAGGCAATCGTCGTCGCCACGCTCGGCACCGGCGAAGACGAACAGTATGTCGACAGCCTGACGGGCATGTACAAGGAGCGCTTCCTGCTCCATTACAACTTCCCTCCCTACTCCGTTGGCGAAACCGGCCGCATGGGTTCCCCGGGTCGTCGCGAAATCGGTCACGGCAAGCTCGCATGGCGCGCTATCCGCCCGATGCTGCCGACGGCGGAACAGTTCCCCTACACGCTGCGCGTCGTTTCCGAGATCACCGAGTCGAATGGCTCGTCCTCAATGGCAACGGTTTGCGGCACCTCGCTCGCTCTGATGGACGCCGGCGTTCCGCTGGCCAAGCCGGTTGCCGGCATCGCCATGGGTCTGATCCTGGAAGGCGATCGCTTCGCCGTTCTCTCCGACATTCTCGGTGACGAAGACCACCTCGGCGACATGGACTTCAAGGTCGCCGGCACCGCCGACGGCATCACCTCGCTGCAGATGGACATCAAGATCGCCGGCATCACCGAAGAGATCATGAAGGTTGCGCTCGGCCAGGCACAGGGCGGTCGTGCCCACATCCTCGGCGAAATGTCCAAGGCAATCACCGAAAGCCGCGGCCAGCTCGGCGAATTCGCACCGCGCATCGAAGTCATGAACATCCCGGTCGACAAGATCCGAGAAGTCATCGGCTCCGGCGGCAAGGTCATCCGCGAAATCGTCGAAAAGACCGGCGCCAAGATCAACATCGAAGACGACGGCACCGTCAAGATCGCCTCGTCCTCCGGCAAGGAAATCGAAGCGGCCCGCAAGTGGATCCACTCGATCGTTGCCGAGCCGGAAGTCGGTCAGATCTACGAAGGCACGGTCGTTAAGACCGCTGATTTCGGCGCTTTCGTCAACTTCTTCGGCGCCCGCGACGGCCTCGTCCACATCTCGCAGCTCGCCTCCGAGCGCGTTGCCAAGACGACCGACGTCGTCAAGGAAGGCGACAAGGTCTGGGTCAAGCTCCTCGGCTTCGACGAGCGCGGCAAGGTTCGCCTGTCCATGAAGGTTGTCGATCAGGCAACCGGCCAGGAAATCGCTGCCGAAAAGAAGAAGGACGACGCGGCCGAATAAGCTGCGCCTTCACGCACGTTTCGGGGCGCGGGATCTTTTCCGCGCCCTTTTTATATTATCGGTGCCGACCATTTTTGTAGAAACTAAGTGCCCGGCCCCTCACCCTAACCCTCTCCCCGTTCCAACCCGGGAAAGGGCTAGGGTGAGAGGCAGGCGCGAAGTAGAAAATGCCGCGCATATCCGACAGACGAAACCCATTTCCATGACGAGATCACGCCCATGAGCCGCGATGCCCTGAAGACCCTGTTCCATCCTTTTGCTTCCGGCACTGTTGCCGCGCCTGGCGAGGGCAAGCAGATCCTGTTTCTTGGCGCCGAGGCGGGCTTTGCGCTGCCAGGCGATTTTGCCGCCGAGCTTTCCGCCGTCCAGGGTTTCCGTCCCTTCTATCGCCAACTGCAGGCGCAGCGTGTCAATGTGACGCCGGAAATCGAAGATAGGGATTATGACGGCGCGCTGGTGCTCAGCACCAAGCACAAGGGCGAAAACGAAGCCCATATTGCCGAGGCGCTGAAGCGCGTGAAGGCGGGCGGGCTGATCGTCGTCGCCGGCGGCAAGGAAGACGGCATTCAGCCGCTACGCAAGCGCATCGAAGGTTTTGGCCTGGATGTCGAGCACATGCCGAAATACCACGGCGTGGCCTTCTGGTTTACGCGTCCGGCCGACACAAGCGCTCCGGCAGCGCAACTGGCGAAGCCTGCTACGCGCATCGACGGCCGGTTCACCACTGCTGCCGGCATGTTCTCGCATGATCGCATCGACGCTGGCTCGGAACTGCTGGCATCGCGCCTGCCGACCGATTTTTCCGGCGACGCCGCCGATTTCGGCGCCGGCTGGGGCTATCTTTCCGTGGAACTGGCGACCAAATCGCCGCGGATCGCGCGCCTTGACCTCTACGAGGCCCACTACAACGCATTGGAGGCCGCCCGCGCCAATCTCCTTGAAAATTGCCCGAAGGTCGCCCAGCGCTTCTTCTGGCACGATCTGGCAAGCGAGCCGGTCAAGGACAAATACGATCTGGTGATCATGAACCCGCCATTTCACGAGGGCCATGCCGCCGAGCCTTCGCTCGGCCAGGCAATGATCAAGGCGGCATCCTCGGCACTGCGCGGCGGCGGCCGCCTGATGCTGGTCGCCAATCGCGGCCTCCCCTATGAACCGGTGCTGGCGGAAAATTTCCGCGAGCATGGCGAGACCTGCCGCAACGCGCGCTTCAAGGCGCTGTGGGCAAAGAAATAAGCGCTGAAGGCGGCCGATTGGCCGCCTTTTTAATGCGTGGGATTTAGCTGGTTCGGTTCGAGCGAGGCATCAGGTGATCCCGCAGGATCAGGAAGTTTCTTTCGACGAGAAACCACAGCGTTGCCGCCACGATGAAGCAGGTGGCGAGATAGATGACGAAGCCGGAAAGCCCCTGAAGATTGTCCTTACCGAACACCATCTGGTCGAGATGGTAGACGCCCTTGTGGGTCAGATAGAGGCTGTAGGAGAGCGTCGCGATACCTGATATCGCTGGAAGATGCCAGCGCCCGATCCTGGGCTGCAGGTCCAGCAGCGCACCGAGAATGAACGCCACGCCCGCCGAGAAAAGCGGAAAGCCGACCACCGCCCCTGGAAGAGGCTGAAACACAAGCGGCAAATTGGTTTCCGCAAAAGGCCCGCGGACCGAGAAGACCACGAGCGCCGCTGTCACGAACATGCCGCCGATGCCGAGCGCGAGATATGGCGGCATGTATCTTTCCCATAACAATGGCTTGAACAGCCGGATCGCGGCGAGAACGACGCCGAAGGTCAACCCGTCCAGTCGATTGTAAGTCGGATAATAAACGTCCCTCAGATAGACTGCGAGCGCTGCCCTGTAGGCGTGCATTTCCGCAGCAGGGCTGACTTGGTTCTGCCAGAGGGCAAATCTCAGGCCCATGCCGGCCATGACGATTGTCGCAACCAGAAAGGCGATGAAGACCACTGTAGCGCGCCGCTTCAGCAAGACGACGAGAACCGGCAGGACGAGATAGAAATGTTCCTCGACGCTTAGCGACCAAGCTTCGGTGAATGTGGCGCCGAAGCGCGGATCGAGCCCGAAATTGGCCGTGAAGGTCAGGAACCGCCAGGCCGATTGCATCGTCGGCGCGTCACGCAGGGAGGGAATGAACGTATAGAAGGCAAGCACCAGCAGAAAGGCCGGCAATATGCGGAATGCCCGGCGCAGGTAAAAGGCCTTGAAGTCGACGGCGTTGCTGCGCGCGGCTTCCGCCATCAGTTGGGTTCCGATGAGATAGCCGCTCAGCACAAAGAATATGTCGACACCGATCCAGCCATAGGGCCTGATTCCGGCCAGCGGCAATGGAGTCGCCTCCGCCGGAAGATGCACGAGCATGACGAGCAGGATGGCGAGCGCGCGCAATACATCCGGGCCTAATGCCCTTGTGGTGGCAGCAGCGTCGAGCGACGCCGTCTCATCCAATGGATCGAACGGCTTGGGATTGGCAACAGTTATGGTGTTCACGGCTGGGGTTCCCGTAAATGGTCAATGAATGCCGATGGACATGCAGGAAATACTGTTGAATGCCTGCCTTGTATCGGAATTCCGGCCGGTCGTAACGGGCCATCCCCGGCAAGATAGAATTAACCTAAAATTTTCGTAAAATCTTATCGAATGAAGATTAACGCGCCCGATTCGGCGCCTTGGAGGCCCATTCGCGGCTCAGCACGGCATAGACATATTCGTCGCCCCAGATGCCGTTGAAGCGATCGTTTTCGATCAGATGCGCCTCGCGCCGCAGACCAAGCCGTTCGACGACGCCGATGGATCCGATGTTCTTCGCATCCAACCGCGCGAAAATCCGGTGAAAGGCGAACCTGTCGAAACCGAKGGTGTCATCAGCATTCACAATGTTTGCGGCAGCACAGCCGCTCAGTCCAGTCGCGCTGCCGGCAGCTCCACCTCACCCAGACGGCGCGGGATCAGGTGGACATGTGCGTGAAAGATTTTCTGACCGGCTGCACGGCCAATATTCGAGCCGAAATTGAATCCGCTGACGGATGCGTCCTCTGTGCCGATTGCCTCTCGGCACTGCATGGCAAGTTCGTGGATGGCTTCACGCTCTTGCGCATCGGTCGCAAAAATATCGGTCACATGGCGCTTGGGAATGATCAGTGTGTGCAGCGGCCTAACCGGGAATTTGTCTCTGATCGCGAAGTTAGCCGAATTTTCGGTGAGGATGGTCAGTTCCGACGTGCGGCAGAAGATACAAATCTGATGCGACACGCGGGCCTCCAAAAAACTAGGGCCGCTCGCAGCGGCCCCAATATATTGCAGATTTGCACAGTCGAGGCGACGGCCTCGGTATCCGGATGTCGGAAATTTACTCGGCGTCCGCGCTCGACAGCGTTTCCAGCGTCGGCATCGAGGTGATGTTGTAGCCGGCATCGACAAAATGAATTTCACCGGTGACGCCAGCCGATAGATCGGACAAGAGATAGAGCGACGACGAGCCGACATTGTCTATGGTGACCGACTTGCGCAGCGGCGCGTTGCGCTGGTTCCACGAGAGAATGGCGCGGGCGTCGGAAATGCCGGCGCCGGCGAGCGTTCGGATCGGGCCGGCGGAGATGGCGTTGACGCGGATGCCGCGCGGGCCGTAATCGGCGGCGAGATAACGCACGGAGGCTTCCAGGGCCGCCTTGGCGACGCCCATGACGTTGTAGTTCGGGATGACGCGCGTCGAGCCGTTATAGGTCAGCGTCAGCATGCTGCCGCCTTCGACCATCAGCTCGGCGGCGCGCTTGGCGATCTCGGTGAAGGAGAAGCAGGAGATCACCATGGTGCGAGTGAAATTATCGCGCGTGGTGTTGGCGTAGAGACCCTTTAGCTCGGCCTTATCGGAAAAGCCGATGGCATGGACGATGAAGTCCAGCCTGCCCCAGCGTTCCTTGATCTGGTCGAAGACGGAATCGACTGAAGCGATATCTTCGACATCGCAAGGCAGAAGGAAATCGGAGCCAACTTCGGCAGCAAGCGGCTTGACGCGCTTGCCGAGCGCCTCGCCCTGGAATGTGAAAGCCAGTTCCGCGCCTTCGGCAGCAAGCGCCTTTGAAATACCCCAGGCAATCGAATGATTGTTTGCGACGCCCATGATGAGGCCGCGCTTACCCTGCATGATTCCCGTCATTGCCTTATCCGTTATAGCGCTGGAATACGAGCGTMGCGTTGGTGCCGCCGAAGCCGAAGGAATTGGAAAGAGCCGTGTCGATCTTGGCATTGTCGATGCGCTTGCGCACGATCGGCACACCTTCGAATTCCGGGTCGAGTTCGGTGATATGAGCGCTTTCGCCGATGAAGCGCTCCTGCATCATCAGGATCGAGTAGATCGATTCCTGCACGCCGGCTGCGCCGAGCGAATGGCCCGTCAGCGACTTGGTCGACTGGATCGGCGGGATCTTGGCTCCGAATACCTCGCGAATGGCGCCGATTTCCTTGCTGTCGCCGACAGGCGTCGAGGTGCCGTGGGTGTTGATGTAGTCGATATCGCCCTTCACGGTCGCGAGTGCCTGACGCATGCAGCGCATAGCGCCCTCGCCCGACGGCGCGACCATGTCGTAGCCGTCCGAAGTGGCGCCGTAGCCGACGATTTCGGCGTAGATCTTGGCGCCGCGCGCCTTGGCATGTTCCAGCTCTTCCAGCACCAGCACGCCGGCGCCGCCGGCGATGACGAAGCCATCGCGCTTGGCGTCATAGGCGCGCGAAGCGGTTTCCGGGTGATTTTCGTTGAAGTCGGAGGACATGGCGCCCATGGCGTCGAAGAGGTTCGACATCGTCCAGTCGAGATCTTCGTGGCCGCCGGCGAACATGACGTCCTGCTTGCCCCACTGGATCATCTCGGCGGCATTGCCGATGCAGTGCGCCGAGGTCGAGCAGGCCGAGGAAATAGAATAGTTGACGCCGTGAATCTTGAACCAGGTGGCAAGCGTCGCCGATGCCGTCGACGACATCGACTTCGGCACGGCGAAGGGGCCGATGCGCTTCGGGCTGTTGTTCTTGCGGGTGATATCGGCGGCTTCGATCAGCGTACGGGTCGACGGACCACCCGAGCCCATGATGATGCCGGTGCGCTCATTGCTGATGTCGCTCTCTTCGAGGCCGCTATCGGCAATCGCCTGCTTCATGGCGACGTGGTTCCACGCGCCGCCCTGCGACAGGAAGCGCATGGCGCGGCGGTCGACCAGATCCGTCGTGTCGATCTTCGGCGAGCCCCAGACCTGGCACTTGAAACCGTGTTCGGCGAAATCGGAGGAGAAAGAAATGCCCGACTTGGCTTCGCGCAGCGAGGCGGTGACTTCCTGCGCATCGTTTCCAATCGAAGAGACAATACCCAGACCCGTAACTACTACCCGTCTCATGTCGATGACCTTTTCTAAAAGCTCTGTCTTTGTGGGGCGGCGGTGCCGCAGCTCAGGCAGTCTTGTCCTTGGACAGGCCTACGCGCAGGTCTGTCGCCTGATAGATGACCTCGCCATCGGCCTTCAGCCAGCCGTCGGCGGTGCCGAGGACGAGGCGGCCGCGCATGACGCGCTTGAAGTCGATGCCGTATTCGAGAAGCTTGGTATCCGGACGAACCATGCCCTTGAACTTCACTTCGCCCGTGGACAGCGCCATGCCACGGCCGGGCTCGCCGAGCCAGCCGAGGAAGAAGCCGGTCAACTGCCACATGCCATCAAGGCCGAGGCAGCCCKGCATGATCKGATTGCCGGCAAAATGGCAGGGGAAGTACCAGTCGTCGGGACGCACGTCGTATTCGGCGCGAATGTAGCCCTTGTCGAAGGCGCCACCGGTTTCGGAAATATCTGTAATGCGATGGACCATCAGCATCGGCGGCAAGGGAAGCTGCGCATTGCCCGGGCCGAACAGTTCGCCGCGGCCGCAGGACAGGATTTCCTCATAGTTGAAGCTGGATTGTCTCGTCGTCATAAAGTTCCGTTTCCCCCGCGCAAATGCCGATTGATGTGAAGCTTTAGTGTAAGATCGACAGAAAATGAAGCGCAAGCATGACGCTCGCATTCCATCGCCCTATCGGACACACTTCACTGTTATGTGGTGGTCGCATACAGGAAGGCCAGGGTTGCTACCAGAGGCAAATGCGCCAAGAACCTTCTTTTTACGGCTTTTGGCCGCCTTCCCACCCCATCGAAACTATTGAAAGCAATCCAGGCAAAAGTTATATGGCTTAGTAAAGATTTATAGAGATCAGGAATCCGGAGTTCCCTGAATGGCGGAAGAGGCCGAAATCGCGATCGAAACCAGGCTGCGCAGCGCAGGCCTGAGACCGACCCGACAACGTGTCGCACTAGGCGACCTTCTCTTCGCCAAGGGCGACCGCCACTTAACCGTCGAGGAACTGCACGAAGAGGCGGTCACCGCCGGCGTGCCGGTTTCGCTCGCCACCGTCTACAACACGTTGCATCAGTTCACCGAGGCCGGCCTGATCCGCGTGCTCGCCGTCGAAAGCACCAAGACCTATTTCGACACCAACGTGTCCGACCACCACCACTTCTTCATCGAAGGCCAGAACGAAGTGCTGGATATTCCGATCAGCAATCTGACGATCGGCAATCTGCCGGAACCGCCGAGGGGCATGGAAATCGCCCATGTCGACGTGGTCATTCGCCTGCGCCGCAAGCAGTGATAGGCAGTCGGCAGTAGAGCTGTCATCCAGCCGTTTGCTACTGCCTACTGGCTAATTCCTACTGCCTCCCATTTCACATCACATCGTCGGGATGCCGGCCGGGCTTATGATGGTAAGTCGGGAAGGTCCAGCCGAACCAGAGTGCGCCGCCGCGTACGATAAAGGCTGCGGTGACGCCAAGTGCCGCTGAGGCATAGAGCGGCATGGTGGTGGCGTTGGCAGCGGTGAAGACGCCAGCGCCGACGAGCGCGGCGGTCACATAGATTTCCGGCCGCAGCAGCACCGAGGGCTCGTTTGCTAGGAGATCGCGCAGGATGCCGCCAAAGGTTGCCGTCAGCGCGCCGGTGACGATGGCAACCGTTGGAGAGCCCGTCGCCGCCATGCCCTTGGCCGCGCCCATGACGCAATAGGCCGACAGACCGATCGCATCCAGCCAGATCAGCAGCCGGTAGCGCGATTCGAACAGATGCGCGGTGAAGAAGACGAGCACGCCGGCTATGGCGCAGATGATGATATAGGTGGGGTTCAGCACCCAGAAGACCGGCACGCGGCCGAGGATGATATCCCTGAGCGTACCGCCGCCGATCCCGGTGACCGCCGCGAGAAACAGGAAACCAATCAGATCGAGCTGCTTGCGCGAGGCCGACAGCGCGCCGGTCGCGGCAAAGAGGGCGACGCCGGCATAGTCGAGAAACGAAAGAAGCGACATTCGAGGCTCCAGGAGAGTGCCGGCGCGATTTTCGACGAAGTGAATCACGGCGGCAAGGGCCGCGCAAGCAGGCAGGTGCAAAGATGGCGCAGCGGTCGCCACAACCCTGCGGCCGATCCTGCGCCTTCAAGAGGAAATGCCGGTGAAATCCCTGCTGATCGTGATCCTGAATCTCATCGCGCTCGTGATCATGCCCGTCGTGGCGCAAGCGCAGCAATCGCTGGTGCAAGATCCGGTGGCCTTCGAGAAGGAACACTTCACCAAGCGTTGCGAGGGCCAGGCGAGCTTCGGCGACGGTTTCGCCACCGAACGGGACATCAACAACGACACGCTGACCGACATCGTCGTCAACGAGGGCGAGCTTACCTGCAAGGGAGAAAAGGGCCCCGACTGCACCGACGAGGGCTGCCCGTACAACTTCTACATCCATGTCGCCGAGGGCGGCTATATTCTCGTCGCCACCGCACGGATCTATGGCTACGATTTCATCCAGCGCTTCGGCAACATGGTGCTGGTCATGAAAATGCACCCGCACTTCTGCGACCGCACCGAGGGTGACCCTTGTGAAATCACCGTCCGCGTCCGCGGCGTGAAATTCGTCACCGTCGCGAAAAAATAGGTGTTATGGCCGAAAGGGCCAGCCATGTAGTTACGGGCTGGGCCACGTAGTTAGGGGCCGGGATACAGCGCCGAGGTACGGCCGGCGGCGTAATAGCCGACGAGACCGATCCATTCGCGGACGCCCGTCGCCAGCAACTGCGCATTCAGCGACGGCTGGGTGAAATCGAAGCCCAGCGTTTCCTTGCCCGTGCTGCGGTAATCGACCGGCCAGGGGACAACATCGATGCCTTGCTTGCGGAAAATGCCCATGGAGCGCGGCATGTGGAAGCCTGATGTGATCAACAGGCAACCGGAAAGACCGTTCTGCGCCAGGAGCTGCTTGGTGTTGACCGCATTCTCAAAGGTGGTGCGCGAGGTCGTGTCCTCGACAAGCCGATCCTTCGAGAGGCCGAGCGCAACAAAGAAGCGCTCAGAAATGACCGCATCCCCCTCGTAATTGCCACTGATCGAACCATCGCCGCCGGAGACGACGATACGTGCCTGCGGAAACTTCTGCGCCAGCCGCAACGTCTCGATGAGACGATCGCCAGCCGAATCGAGCTCATACCCACCCCGCGCCGTCGTCACCTCATTCTGCGTGGCACCGCCGAGAACGATCATACATTTGAGATCGGCAGGATCAGCCGCCGGATGCGGAAACCGCTCCTCCAGCCCCTGCACGATATAGGCGCCGGCGGTCGTATAAAGCGCGACGAACAGGATCAGGACCGACAGCAGCGACGAGACGATCGCAAGAAAGCGCCTGCGAACAAGGCTGCCGATCAGGCCCAATACACCGAAGAAAAAAGCCAGCGACAGCGGCTGACCAAAAATCCAGACCAGTTTCGAAAAAACGAACAAGATGCATCMTCGGGCGTGTCGAGCTGGAGCTCTCAAGAGCAACAGCAGAAAACGATTCGTTTTTTCCTAGCAGATTTTTGTGCGCTGCAATGTGGCGATTTTGGTTGGGTKKGCGGGGAGAAGGGGTGCGGGATGCAGGGTAAGTGCTGTCAGGGAAACCGCGGATCAATCAGCCTTAGGGTCTAATCGGGATACGAAGAACTGTTCTTATGTTGAAACCGTTAAATTGCTCCCTCGATGCCACGAGAAGTCGAATCGCTAGCTGAGTGCCGCCGCCAGAACAAGTGCGGCACGGCAATAAAATTGACATACAGCCCCGCTGAGAGCCTTTCTACTAGACTCGGTAAATAGTGAATCTATAGTCAAATCCCCCTCTATGAGGAATTACTGGGGAATTAGAGGCATCCCACGCAGGCTCACCTTGCCTCTAAGCCACGATGCTAGTATTAGATTGGCATCACTTGTCCGCAGCATTCAGGCGGCATTCTTGGTAGCAACCAGGGAGGTTTAGCTTCGTCGCATGAAGCGCCGAAGGACTGGTGAGAGCGGGTCCTCCTTGCTCTTAAAGAGAAAGGAGAGGGATATGAGAATATCATGTCCCGCATTCCGCCCAGTGTCAGTTGCTGACTACTGGCGGTTCCGTCTGGGCCAGTGGGAACATGTTTGTTCGCACTGCCGCCGCTGGCCGCGTTGCCGCGCGACTACGGTTTAACCCAGACTTCCCCTAGACTTGTGCCTGGATTGGGGCCCCCATTGCGGTGGGGGCCTTTTAGGCTCCTGTCATCAACAGGATGTTGATTTTGTATGTCGAATCACGCCACTTGACAAGTGTTTCTCACCTTCGTTCGCGACGCAAATTCGAAAAATATTCAATGTGATTCCAAAAAATTGTATATTTTCAATGCCTTAAAAAAGGCACGCACCCCTACTCGATTATGCCTCGACAGTCAATAACACGCCCCTGTGAATAATGAGGATACTTGAATATGAGGCGTCGGATAGTAGACATCGAGATGACGTGACGCATCAGAATCCGCCTAGTTTTTGGCAGCGATCTGAGCGCCAATCGATACAGGTACTGGCAAGGGTAGTTTCGTTAAAGGCGAGACCGACTTCCGCCTCATCGGCAAACGAATCCGATCAAATAAGTCTCTTCTTCGCAAACGCCCTGCCAGAATGAGATTTCAAATATGTTTCAAATTCCAGTGCTCTGTATTTGTCTGGAAAAGCGGAATACCAGAGCAAAATCCAGGGCGCGAATTTTGCTGTATGACTTGATTTGCCGGCATTGTGATCCGCAAGTCGCCGCTTAAGATCCGACGTAGATCCAGTATATTGCTGTTCGGGAAAATCGACGCTCTGGAGAATGTAAACATACCACATCAGGCTTGCCGTCACGCTCCGCGAATCATGTCGAGCATACTGGCTTAACGGTTTCCCGTGGCTGTCTTACGCAAAGCTTGTAATTGAGATTTAAGCCCGTCGTCGCCCTGCGGGCTTTGCCGGGCACTGCTTCGGCCTAACGGTTTCCTGCGGCTGCGCCACGCGAAGCCCGTAAGGGCGAAGCGTGGTGGAGCTAAGCGGGATCGAACCGCTGACCTCTTGCATGCCATGCAAGCGCTCTCCCAGCTGAGCTATAGCCCCATCAAGGTGGTGCCGTTTGACCGGCCCTGGGTCCCTTCCGAGCGCTTCGCCCGTCGGGGTGGCGGCTTATTACTTCTGGTTTTTGCAGATAGCAAGCCGAAATTTTCGGCCCGGAAAACTTTTCTTGTTCACCGGGCCGATTGTTCGCAAATCAAACGTCGTCGTCGTCGCCGGTGACGCCGATGATGTCGCTCATGTCGTCGTCATCTTCGTCTTCGTCGGCTTCGAGGAAGGTGTCGTCGTCATCGTCGCCGATTTCGACATCGTCATCGCCCATGTCCGGAATATCGTCGCCGGTAGCAGCCTCATCGGCATCTTCGAGCGATACGAGTTCGACTTCCGTGTTTTCGGTATCGACTTCAGCCACTTCGTCTTCTTCCGGAACTTCCTTGGAAGCGGAGGTTTCCTCGAAGAAGGACAAGGGCCAGGACTTGCCGGTGTAGGGCGAGACGATCGGGTCCCGGTTCAGGTCATAGAACTTCTTGCCGGTATCTGGATCGGTACGTTTTGTTCCAAGTTCCGCTTTCGCCACTGTCAAAGCCTCATGAATGGCCGAATAAAGATTCGGCAATGCCGGGGAAGCCGGCGTTTTAAGGGAAATTATCAGCCGGTCCCCTTAATCGTTGCGGCTCTCTCTGTCAAAGCCAAACTTTATATACGCCGGGACTGGTTTTCCCGGCATTCCAGGATGACCGGGCAGCGGGTCTATGGTAACGAGCCAGCGTGAACCGCAGGTCAGTTGGCGCAACAGGAGCTAAGCCAGCGATAATGCGGCGTAAATAACGGCATCGCAAAGGAATTGCCCATGCCGCACGACATTCATCCGCGGCCCGCGACGGCGCGCCACTCGACCAATCTTTCCGGCACCATCCGCGTTCCCGGCGACAAATCCATTTCGCATCGCGCCCTCATGTTCGGCGGCCTGGCTGCCGGCGAAACCCACATTACCGGCCTGCTCGAAGGCGAGGATGTGCTCAATACCGGCAAGGCCATGCAGGCCATGGGCGCCAGGATCGAGAAGATCGGGGCCGAATGGATCATCAAGGGCGTCGGCAACGGCGCGCTGCTGGCCCCGGAAGCACCGCTCGATTTCGGCAATGCCGGCACCGGCAGCCGCCTGACCATGGGCCTCGTCGGCGTCTATGATTTCGAATCCACATTCATCGGCGACGCCTCGCTTTCCAAGCGGCCGATGGGCCGCATCCTCGATCCGCTGCGGCAGATGGGCGTGCAGGTCAAATCCAGCGAAGGCGACCGCCTACCGGTGACGCTGCATGGGCCGGAGACGGCCAGTCCGATCACCCATCGCGTGCCGATGGCTTCGGCGCAGGTCAAATCCGCCGTGCTGCTCGCCGGCCTCAATGCGCCTGGAATCACCACCGTCATCGAGCCGGTCATGACCCGCGACCATACCGAAAAGATGCTGGCCGGCTTTGGCGCCGATCTTTCGGTMGAGATCGATCGGGACGGCGTGCGCACCATCCGCCTTCAGGGCCAGGGCAGGCTTTCCGGCCAGATTATCGACGTTCCCGGCGACCCCTCCTCGACGGCCTTTCCGCTGGTCGCGGCGCTGATCGTTCCCGGCTCTGATATCACCATCCGCAACGTGCTGATGAACCCCACCCGCACCGGCCTGATCCTGACGCTGCAGGAGATGGGTGGCGATATTGAGGTTCTCGACAGGCGTCTTGCCGGCGGCGAGGATGTCGCTGATCTCCGCGTCCGCTCCTCGGCGCTCAAAGGCGTCACAGTGCCGGCCGAGCGGGCGCCGTCGATGATCGACGAATATCCGGTCCTCGCCGTCGCCGCCGCCTTCGCCGAGGGCGCGACGGTCATGCTTGGGTTGGAGGAACTGCAGGTCAAGGAATCCGACCGGCTTTCGGCGGTTGCGGAAGGGTTGACGCTCAACGGCGTCGATTGCGCCGAAGGCAAGGATTCGCTGACGGTGCATGGTCGGCCGAACGGGAAAGGTCTCGGCAACGCTCGCGGCAGCCAGGTCAAGACCCATCTCGACCACCGCATTGCCATGAGCTTCCTGGTGATGGGGCTTGCCTCGGAACATCCGGTCAGCATCGACGACTCCACCATGATCGCCACCAGCTTTCCGGAGTTTTTTGACCTCATGACAAGATTGGGTGCGACGATCGAGGTCGAGGGCTGATAAAATCTTGGCCGGCCTGCGGGTGAAAGCGCCCGCAGGCGTGACGCAACCCAAGTCGGGAGCAGTCGGTGGCCATTCGGGGCCGCCGGTCCTATGACGCGCCCGACAACGACAGACGGTTCCGGACCATGTACCAGCCGCCTCATCATCGCGAAGACGATCTCGGCACGCAGCACGCGCTGATCCGCGCGCATCCGCTGGGATTGCTGATCACCGCCGGCAATGGCGGGCTGATCGCCAATCTTGTGCCGTTCCATCTCAAGACCGGCCTTTCACCCAAGGGCACGTTGCAGGCGCATATCGCCAGGGCGAACGGCCAATGGCGGGAAATCCAGGCGGGAGCGCCGGTCCTCGTCGTCTTTCAGGGCGCCGAAAGCTACATCACGCCATCTTGGTATGCGACCAAGCAGGAGACCGGCAAGGTCGTGCCGACCTGGAACTATGCGGTCGTGCAGGTTCGCGGCAATGCGCGCGTCATCGACGATCCCGCCTGGCTGCGGGCGCAGATTGGCATGCTGACCGGCGAGAACGAGAGCGGCCGTCCGCAGCCCTGGACGGTCGACGATGCGCCGCCGGATTTCATCGCTGCGCAGTTGAAGGGTATTATCGGCATCGAGATCGACATCGAGACGATTGACGGCAAGTGGAAGGTCAGCCAGAACCGTCCCGCCGCCGATCGGCAGGGCGTCGCCCAAGGCCTCGACGGAATCGACAGCGGTTCAGCCGCCGAAATGGCCGAGCTGGTGCGGCGATACGACAGACAAAAGCAAGACTGAAGGCAGGGATATAAAGAGAATGATCATCGCCATCGACGGACCCGCTGCGGCAGGCAAGGGAACCTTGTCGCGCCGGATCGCCGAGGAATATGGTTTTCACCATCTCGATACCGGCCTGACCTATCGGGCGACCGCCAAAGCCCTCCTTGACGCCGGCCTGCCGCTCGACGACGAAACGGTTGCCGAGACGATAGCGCGAAAAGTCGATCTTTCCGGGCTCGACCGCGCGGTCCTGTCGAAGCACGAGATCGGCGAGGCGGCATCGAAGATCGCCGTCATGCCGGCGGTACGCCGGGCGCTGGTCGACGCGCAGCGGGCCTTTTCGCTGAGGGAGCCGGGCACGGTTCTGGATGGGCGCGACATCGGCACTGTCGTCTGCCCCGATGCTCCGGTAAAAATCTATGTCACGGCATCGGCGGAAGTCAGGGCGAAACGACGCTACGACGAAATCGTCAATGCCGGCGGCAGCGCCGATTATGCAGCAATTTTCGAGGACGTGAAACGGCGCGACGAGCGGGACATGGGCCGCTCCGACAGCCCTTTGCGACCAGCGGAAGACGCGTACTTGCTTGATACCTCAGAAATGAGTATAGAAGCGGCGTTTCAGACGGCAAAATCGTTTATCGATGCCGGTCTGAGCCGAAATGCCTGAAAATGCGAGCGACTTCGCGTGCTTTGCGCACGAAGTCGCTGATTTAGAAGCCTGACATTCCGTCCAAGCGCCGGATAGCCTTCCCCAAGGGGAGGCGGACGGATGCAGGCCTGTTCAACACGAACCACCGGCGCATCAGTGTCCTCAATCCTGATTGAGACACGCCAGGAGATTTTATGTCTGTAACTTCCCCCTCTCGCGAAGATTTCGCAGCCCTTCTCGAAGAATCCTTTGCCAAGAACGATCTGGCTGAAGGCTATGTCACCAAGGGCATCATCACCGGCATCGAAAAGGATGTCGCCGTTGTGGACGTCGGCCTCAAGGTCGAAGGCCGCATCGCGCTGAAGGAATTCGGTGCACGCGCCAAGGACGGCACGCTCAAGGTTGGCGATGAAGTCGAAGTCTATGTCGAGCGCATCGAAAACGCGCTTGGCGAAGCTGTTCTGTCGCGCGAAAAGGCTCGCCGCGAAGAAAGCTGGATCAAGCTCGAAGCCAAGTTCGAAGCTGGCGAGCGCGTCGAAGGCGTCATCTTCAATCAGGTCAAGGGTGGCTTCACCGTCGATCTGGATGGCGCTATCGCCTTCCTGCCGCGTTCGCAGGTCGACATCCGTCCGATCCGCGACGTTACCCCGCTGATGCACAACCCGCAGCCCTTCGAAATCCTCAAGATGGACAAGCGCCGCGGCAACATCGTCGTTTCGCGTCGTACGGTTCTGGAAGAGTCCCGTGCCGAGCAGCGTTCTGAAATCGTTCAGAACCTCGAAGAAGGCCAGGTTGTTGACGGCGTCGTCAAGAACATCACCGATTACGGTGCGTTCGTTGACCTCGGCGGCATCGACGGCCTGCTGCACGTCACCGACATGGCATGGCGCCGTGTGAACCATCCGTCGGAAATCCTGTCCATCGGCCAGCAGGTCAAGGTACAGATCATCCGCATCAACCAGGAAACCCACCGCATCTCGCTCGGCATGAAGCAGCTCGAGAGCGATCCGTGGGATGGCATCCAGGCCAAGTATCCGGAAGGCAAGAAGATCTCCGGTACCGTTACGAACATCACCGACTACGGTGCGTTCGTCGAGCTGGAGCCGGGCATCGAAGGCCTCATCCACATTTCGGAAATGTCCTGGACCAAGAAGAACGTTCACCCCGGCAAGATCCTGTCCACGAGCCAGGAAGTCGAAGTCGTCGTTCTCGAAGTCGATCCGACCAAGCGTCGTATCTCTCTCGGCCTGAAGCAGACGCTGGAAAATCCGTGGGCAGCATTCGCCCGCAACCATCCGGCTGGCACTGAAGTCGAAGGCGAAGTCAAGAACAAGACCGAATTCGGCCTGTTCATCGGCCTCGACGGCGATGTGGACGGCATGGTTCACCTCTCCGACCTCGACTGGAACCGTCCGGGCGAGCAGGTCATCGAAGAGTACAACAAGGGTGATGTCGTCAAGGCCGTCGTTCTCGACGTCGATGTCGACAAGGAACGCATCTCGCTCGGCATCAAGCAGCTCGGCAAGGATGCAGTCGGCGAAGCCGCTGCTTCCGGCGAACTGCGCAAGAATGCCGTCGTTTCGGCTGAAGTCATCGCCATCAACGATGGCGGCATCGAAGTGAAGCTCGTCAACCACGACGACATCACCTCCTTCATCCGCCGCGCCGACCTGTCGCGTGACCGCGACGAGCAGCGTCCGGAGCGTTTCTCGGTCGGTCAGACCGTCGACGCCCGCGTCACCAACTTCTCCAAGAAGGACCGCAAGATCATGTTGTCCATCAAGGCTCTGGAAATCGCAGAAGAGAAGGAAGCAGTTGCTCAGTTCGGTTCGTCCGACTCGGGTGCTTCGCTCGGCGACATCCTGGGTGCGGCTCTGAAGAACCGCAACGCCGAATAATCTTCGGCTGAAGCCTTAGAGATAAAAAACCCGCCGGAGCGATCCGGCGGGTTTTTGTTTGAGTCTGCACAGGATTCAAAGACTAGAACTATCTTTGTGCGTTCAGACGAACACACGGCGCTCTGACGCGGCCCGGTTATTCCCATTCCACCATGCGCTGATAGAAATCGAAGGCGTGATCGTGCAGGGAGTCCTGCGGCGCGGGTGCAGGCAGTGCGAGCGGTTCTGGCGCGATGACGCTGGTTTCCGAGAGAGTGGCTTCTGCATCGGCCTCTTCGGATGTTGAAGCCGTCGGCTGATGCGTTTCCTCAGGCTGAGAATCGTCTTCACTCTCGTCCTGCGCCGTTTCTCCGCCCTGCCCCTGTTCGTGCTCCTCGTCATCGGCGGGGTCGACACGATCGACTCTTTCCAGTTCCTTCTCTTCAATCGAGACATCCACTGGCAAATATTGTGCGATGGCAAACGGAATGCCTTGCGGCAGCGGGACCGACGTTCCCATCTGCGACGCAGCATCGGGCATATTCATAGCGGGTGCACCCGGCACATCGCCCAGGGATTTGCTCTGAAGCGCAGCCGGCGCGCTCGGTACCTCATCCGTAGAAGTCGCGTTCTGGCTTGCCATGGTGGCGGCCAGATTCCGGGTGTCCTCATTGGCGGTCGTCTGCGGCGGCAGCGGCACGTCCTTTTGGTCGTCGGCATTGGCGGCAAGCGCCTGCGCGATAATCTTTTCTGCCGCGGACTCATCGTCGTGGATAATCTGCAGAAGCTCGGGGCCGGTGACTTCCAAGGCACGGCCGATGACGACCTGCAGTCCTTCCTTGATATCGGCCCGGATCTGCTGGATGTCCCGCGGCACAGGCGGTGGCGTGATCGGCGATCTGATCAGAGCGATTTCCGTGGGGAGCTTCTCCTCGGCCGATGTCGCTGACGACATGTTGCCCGCTACGGGGATGACGTTTTGCGGATGGACGGTCTCGCCGTTGCCGGCATCAATGAGAAGCGCACTTGCAGCCAGCGGAAGCGGGGCGGATTGCTGATTTGGGATGGCTTGCGGGGTCGAGGCGGTTTCGAGGCTTGGCAAGAGCTCCGGTTCCAAAATCGCCGCAGCAACGAGAACTGCCTGAGCCGGTGCAATCGCCACCGGCGTTTCCTCGGCCACCTGCGCGGCAATTGCAGCGAGGACAGCGGCCGCGGGTGCTGGCGCCGCAACGCTCTCCGGCGAAGCCGGCAGGACTGCCGGGGTAGCCGCCGGAACGACGTCTGTAGTCTTCAGGATCGCTTGTGCCGGGACTTGGGCCGGGACTTGGGCCTGCGACTCGATCGTCTCCGTTTCGCCGGCATTCTGGCCATAGGAATTGACAACGGCCTTGATGACCGCGTCGGGCTCCGGTGTCAGCGCCGCATCCAGGCTGATGGCGATTTGCACGGCTTCCGGCCCATCCGGATTGGTCAGCACCTCGGCAATGAGAGGCAACGGGATCGGCGTTTCCGCCTGCGCGTCCAAGAGTTGCTGGGCGACCGCAAGCTGTTGCGGCGGCAGGCTGAGGATCGTATCGGCCAGCCGCTGTGCCAAAGCGGCGTTGCTCTCATCTGGCTCGCGCGAAATGTTCAACGCCGTGCTGGCGTCATCGATGACGGAGAGCAAACTGTCGAACATCCGTTCGCGCGCCGCCACCAGCAGCATGTTCAACTTGCCTTCGACACTGGCGTTCACCGTATTCGGCAGCACGGCAAGCGGCGTCGCGGTCGTCTGGGCACCGGACGTTTCGGCGGTGGCAACCGCCGGCTTTTCAAGGGTTATACCCAAAGCAGACACGGCACTCACGGAAGACAACATGGGATGCTCCTTTGTCTGAAAAGACGGAAGCAGAAGGCAGGTTCAGTCGGAGTCCGCTCATGCGGCCATCAGCAATTCGCAAGCCGGTTGACCGACCGGTCGACGCAGAAAAACGTCGGTCGAATGCATGAAATCAGGGGTAGAATAGCAGGCCGTCTCTTAACAGATTACTAACTACCGAGCCGATGCCACCTCCGCGGCACCGGTTTTTCTTTTCAATTCGCTTTTGACACGGGCGATCAGCTATGCGCGAAAATATCGGTCTCTTCCCAGCCGAGGAGGTCCAGCTTTGCCCGGGTCGGCAGGAAGGTGAAGCAGGCATCGGCATGCTCGATGCGGCCATCGCGCACAAGGCGCTCCCTCAGCTTGCCGCGCAGCGCGTGCAGGTAAAGCACATCGGAGGCGGCATATTCGAGCTGTGCCGGCGAGAGCGTCTCGGCCGCCCAGTCGGAAGACTGCTGCGCCTTGGAAATGTCGACCTCGAGCATCTCCTTGAGATTGTCCTTGAGGCCATGACGGTCCGTATAGGTGCGGCAGAGGCGCGAAGCGATCTTGGTGCAGAAAACCGGCGTCGTGGTGACACCGAACGTGTGGAACAGCACGGCGATATCGAAGCGGCCGTAGTGAAAAATCTTCTCGCGCGAGGGATCGGCCAGCATGGCGACGAGGTTCGGCGCCTCTTTCTGGCCGGCGGCGATGCGGATCACATCGGCAGTGCCGTCACCCGGCGAAAGCTGCACGACGCAGAGCCGGTCGCGGCGTGGAATGAGGCCGAGCGTTTCGGTATCGATCGCTATGGAGCCGGTGTAGCGGGCGGCATCGGCAGCAGAAATATCGCCTTCGTGATAACGGATGGTCGCGGCCATGAAGCTCTCCCGGCTCTATCGTCTGAATTCGTTTTTCGTCCTGTTCTATAGAACAGACAAGGAGATAACGATACTGCGCGGGGCTTAAAATGCGAGGCCTCGTCCGGCCTCAAGTCGAGGTGATGTGGATATGGCCTTGCCACAGACGCGCCGCTGTCAACTTTCCGGAACGGAAGGCGCCGGTGTCGATATTGAGCCGAAGCCCATGCGCTTCGGCTTGTCTGACCGGCGTATGGCCATGAATGATCAGCTTCGGCAGCGGTTGCGCGCTGTCGTAAAAGCGCGAGCGGATGTAAACAAGGTCGTCATCGTCCTGCGCTTCGATCGGTCGTTCCGGATCGATACCGGCATGGACGAACAGGACCTGCGGCGTATCCAGCAGAATCGGCAGCCGGCGGAGAAAGTTGAGATGATCGTCGGGTAGCCAGGTGCGGATGAAGGTGTCGAGTTTTTTCTGCCGGGGATATTGCTGCCGTAGAGCCTGGATATCCACGCCATAGGATTTCAGCGTCGCCTCACCGCCGAGCGCGACCCACTCGTCCAGGGATATTTCACCATCGGCATAGGCGAGCATGGCGAGCTCATGATTGCCGGTGAGGCAGATCCGGTCGAAACCATTCGGCAGCGGCGCCATCAGCCGGCTGACGACCTGTGCCGAGGCCGGGCCACGATCGATGAAATCGCCAAGCATGATGATCAGCTTGCGGCCGGGCAGTGCGGCGGCATCGGCGAAAATCTTGCGTTCKAGCACGCTCAGGAGGTCGTAGCGGCCATGCACGTCGCCGATCACATAGGTCGGCACGTCCAAGCTATCGAGGTGCTCACGACGCCGGCGCGGGCTGAAGCCGCGAGTGACTTTCTCGCGTATGGTATTTGCCGCCATGAAACTTCCCTCATCGAAATGTCACCATCCCGAGCGCTCTAACCCCTCGTAGAGCGGTTCAGCGTTTCACGGAATCGCTTTCCCGCTCTATCCCTTTGTTTTGACGCATTCCGGACGGAAAACCGCTGCGCACTTTTCCTGGAAGTGCTCTAAGCAAAAATAACCGAAAAGCGACAATTCTTTGCCGAATACAGGGATAAACGCGTCTGCCAGGTGTCTATGTCGGCGGAAGTCATCAACAAAGGATTACCTTGCGGCAAAGCGTCCCGAACATAGCCATTTCGCATTGTAAAATTTGACATAGGATGTCCACAATTCTATCGCGCTCGGTAACCCAGGAGGACGACTTTTCATGACCAAGACCATTACCAGGTTCAGCCTCGCCGCCATTCTCGCACTCGGCCTTTCCGGTCAGGCTTTTGCGCACGCACATCTGAATTCGGCAACCCCGGCCGACAAGAGTACCATCAAGGCCTCGCCCAGCGAACTGGACCTCACTTTCAGCGAAGGCTTGAACCTGAAGTTCTCCGGCATCAAGGTAACCGGCCCCGACAAGGCAGTCGTCAAGCTCGGCGATCCCATGCTGATGCAGAACGACACCGTGCTGATGGTTCCCGTCTCCGGAACGCTTGGCGCCGGCACCTATACCGTCGAATGGCATGCTCTTTCCGCTGACGGCCATAAGACCAATGGCAGCTACACCTTCACAGTAAAACCTTGATCGATCCCAACATAGCGCTTGAGGCGTGCCGGTTCCTTCACGGCGCATCCCTGATGCTTCTGTGGGGCGCCTCGGCCTTTCTCTGCTTTCTGGTGCCGAAAGTGCTGGCGGAGAAGGTATGGCGCATGTTCGGCACCGCCCCCTTCCTTGCGGCGCTGATTGCCGGGCTGACGACGCTTGCCTCGCTGCCGCTTGCAAGCGCCATCATCGGCAATGGCTGGAGTGATGCCTTCAATGCCGGCACGATCCGCGACGTGCTGTTCGAAACGACGGTCGGGCAGGCGTGGCTCGCCCAAGCCGCCGCTGCCCTCATCCTCGTTCTTGCTTTCCTGCCGCCGGAGCGTTGGCGTCGCCCGGGCGTGGCGCTCGGCTCCGGTCTCGGCCTTGCCGCCCTCATGCTCACCGGTCACGCCTCGATGCATGAAGGCTGGCTCAAGCTCGCCCATCGCGCCAATGACATTCTTCACGTCCTGGCCGGCGGCGGCTGGCTGGGCGCCCTGGTGCCGCTGGTCCCGATCCTCCGGCTTTTGAACGCGCCCGAAGACCGGGCGGAAGCACTGTTGGCGCTTCGGCGCTTCTCCACCGTCGGGCATGGCGCCGTGGCGCTGGTCATCGCCTCCGGCCTCGTCAATACGATGCTGGTCCTTCAGCGCCTGCCGACGAACTGGTCATCTCCGTATCAAGCGCTGCTTGCCATAAAGATCGTGCTGGTCGCCGGCATGAGCCTGTTGGCGATCGTCAATCGCTACATCCTCGTGCCGCGGATGCAACGCGATCGGGCCCGGGCTTTGAGCGCCATCCGTCGCGGCAGTATTGCCGAGATCGTCCTCGGTATCGCAGTCATTGCGCTAGTCGCCGTTTTCGGCATGCTCGAACCCGTCTGACCGTCAGGCCGACAGCGACCTCACAACCGCACGAACGGCCTCGGCATCCTCCGTTTTCGGCCGGTATTCGAGACCGACCCTGCCGCTATAGCCATGGGCAAACAGCCAATTCAGACGGCCGAGCAAATCGATCTCGCCGGTGCCGGGATCGTTACGGCCAGGGTGATCCGCGACGTGGACATGCACGATGCGATCGGCGCGTTTGCCGACCACATCTTCCGTCCGCTCGCCCATGACAGCCGAATGGTAGATATCGTAGACGATACCAATTTCCGGCCGGCCCACCTCGACGACGATATCCAGGCCTTCCACCGTCGAGGACAAATAGTAGCCGACATGGTCGATCTTCGTGTTCAAAGGCTCCAGACCGAGCCGAACGCCTGAGCCGCTCAAGATATCGGCGCCGGCGCTCAAGGCGGAGATCATGACTTCCCGCTGTTCGGCGCGTGAAAACTCCGGCAAATCGTCACCCGCCTGCGCAACCAAAACCGAAGCGCCCAGGCGCTGCGCCACATTGACGGACACCTGCAAGCCCTCCAGCCAAGCCTCCTTGTTCGCCGGATTTGTCAGCGCGATCATCGGCTCGGCGACGATGCCCGAAACGGCGATCCCGGTCTCGGCGACCGCGGATGCGATTGCATCCAGGTCCTTGTTCGTCCAGCGCCAGAACTCGACCGCGCTTAGTCCGGCCTGATGCGCCAGCCGGATACGGTCGGTAAAATTGTCACCTTCGCGGGCAAACAGCCATTCGATGCATGCCGAAAATTGCCGCATGAAAATCGTCCTCCAAAGAATATGCCCAGTGACGTGGGCCCTATCGCCGGCGACGGCAAGAGGCCGGCCGCTAGAATTGCGAGGCGGACCGGCGCAGCGCGGGCTGGGCGCCCTCGACGCTCATTGCCGTCACCATGCGCATATCCCGGCGGAAATCCGAAGGCGACATGCCGGCAATATGGCGGAAGGATTTGTTGAAGGCGCTGATCGAGCCGAAGCCGCTGTCCATCGCCACCTGCAGCACGTTGGCGCCGTCGCGCATCAGCATGGCCTGGGCGCGCGACAAGCGCAGCAGGTTGACATATTTGCTGAGCGTCATGCCGGTGCATTTCTTGAAGAGGTTCATCGCATATTTCGGATGCAGATCCGCTGCCTTGGCGATATCAACCGTATCGATGTCGTGCAGGAAATTGCTGGCAATGAAATCGCACATGCGCGCCAGGCTGCGCGACGATTGCGGGTGGACCTGTTCGCTCGACTGATGCTCCCGCTTTTCCGGCAGCATGCGATAGGGCTCGAAAGCAATGCGCTCCAGGCGCAGCAGGAGTTCGGCAACCGCATGTTCGGCCTTGGCCGGATCCCCGGAGCGGACATAACGATACCAGCGGGCGAAATTCTCGTTGTCGGCGGCATCCGTCGCGGAGGTGACCAGGGTCTCGCCTCGTATCAGACGGCCGGAAATATCGAGCGGCAGGCGCATGCGGAAGAAATGCACCAGCGGCAGATGCGCGCCGGCATAGATCGAATCTTCCGACGAATCATCCATCTGATGCGGCTGCCCTCCCCAGAACACGCAGATATCGCCGGCACGAAGCTGAATTTCATGGTCGTTCATACGGTAGTGAACCGTGCCGCGTATAAGGTAGTTCACCTCGACCTGCGCATGCCAATGCGGCATCACCATCAGGGGCGGATGGGTATGAAACATCTGCAGGGTCGTCGGCAGCCCTTCGATGCTGCTCGCGCCCGGCTGATAAACTGCTCGATGACCCACCTTACTTTCCGCCAAGTCGATGTTCCTTTTTTAGGAGACAGAAGCGCACCGGTAGCTAGTTTAAGCGTGTTCGCTAGAGGACGGCAATTGAAAAGGGAGGATTTTCAATGCGTTTAAAACTCGCGGGAGCGGCGGCACTTGCTGCCTTGCTGGCTTCCGGTTCTGCTTATGCGGAACAAACCACCATCACAGTCTGGAGCTGGAACATCGCCGCGTCGGCGCTGAAATCCACGGTCGAAGGATTCAATAAAAAATATCCCGACATCAAGGTCKAGGTTCAGGACATCGGCAACCCGCAGGTCTTCGATAAGATGCTGGCCGCTTGCGCCGCCGGCGGTGACGGTCTGCCCGACATCATGTCGATCGAAAATCACAAGGCATCGATCTTCTGGAACCGCTTTCCGGACTGCCTGACCGATCTGACGAAGCTCGGCTACACGGATGCGCTCAAGAAGCAGTTCCCGGACTTCAAGCGTGCCGAGCTTGAGGTCGGCGATGCCGCCTATGCAATGCCCTGGGATTCCGGCCCGGTCGCCATGTTCTACCGCCGCGATCTCTATGAAAAGGCGGGCGTCGATCCGGCAACGATCAAGACCTGGGACGATTTCATTGCCGCCGGCAAGAAGATCTCCGCCGCCAATCCGGGCGTGATCATGGCGCAGGCCGATCTAAACGGCGACACTGAATGGTTCCGCATGCTCGCCAACGAACAGGGCTGCGGCTATTTCTCGTATGACAGCCAGAGCATCACCGTAAACCAGCCAGCCTGCGTGAAGGCCCTGGACAAGGTGAAGGAGTTCAAGGACGCGGGCCTGCTGAGCGCGGCGAACTGGAACGAGAAAATTCAGTCGAACACCGCCAGCAAGGTGGCATCGCAGCTCTATGGCGGCTGGTATGAAGGCACCATTCGCTCCACCTCGCCGGATCTCGCCGGCAAATGGGGCGTCTATCCGATGCCGAGCATGACGGCCGATGGCCCGCATGCGGCCAATCTCGGCGGCTCTTCGCTCGCGATCGCCAGCGGCTCCAAGAACAAGGAGGCAGCCTGGAAATACCTTGAATATACGCTTGGCACCAATGAGGGCCAGGTTACCATGCTGAAGTCCTTCGGGCTGGTACCGTCGCTGCTGACGGCGGTTCAAGATCCCTTCGTCAACCAGCCGCAGCCTTATTGGGGCGGTCAGAAGGTATGGGCCGATATCCTCGCCACCCTGCCGAAGATCCGCCCGAGCCCCGGCACCCAGTATTTCAGCGACGCCGATGAGGTCATAAAGGCCGTGCAGACGAAATACCTCGCTGGTGGTTACCCGAACGGCAAGGCCGCGCTCGACGATGCGGCACAGCAGATCGCCTCGGCGACAGGTCTGCCGCTCGCGAAGTGAGTGACACTGCCGGGCGCGCATCCCAAGCCGCGCTCGGCATCCCCGCCGCCCTGAGGGCGGCGGGGATGCGACGTCACGCGTCATTTCACTGCGCATAAAGGAGAAGGCTTTCATGCGGTTGCGAAACCGGAGCGCCTATGCGTTCCTTGCACCCTATCTTCTGGTGTTCGCCGCCTTCTGGGTCTGGCCGATCATCTATTCGTTCCTGATCTCGTTCCAGAACACCCGGGTTAATCCGTGGGTCTTTAACCTGTCGCTCAATTGGGGGCGCCTGTTCGGCGACCCGGCCTTCTACAACGCGCTTCAAAACACGCTGATCATCCTGATCGTCCAGGTACCCGTGATGATCACGCTCGCCACGGTCATGGCGGTACTATTGAATTCACCGCTGCTGAGAGCGCGCGGCATTTTTCGCTTTGCTTTCTTCGCACCGGTCGTCGTTGGAGAGGTGGCCTATGCCGCTGTCTTCCGCCTGATGTTCAACGTCGATTTCGGCATCATCAACAAGCTAATCGGCATGATCGGCCTCGCACCGGTGTCGTGGTTCGCCGAATCGCATGCCGCAATGGTGCTCATCATCATCGCCGTCACCTGGCGCTGGGCGGGCTACAACGCCATCATCATCCTTTCCGGGCTGCAATCGATCCCCGAGGATGTTTACGAGGCCGCGACGCTTGACCGCGTCAACCGCTTCCAGCAGTTCATCCATATCACCCTGCCGCTGTTGAAGCCGATCATTCTGTTCTGCGTGGTCCTGTCCGTCATCGGCACCATGCAGCTTTTCACCGAACCATATCTGATCACCAACAGGGGTGGTCCCGGCGGCGGGACGGAGACGCTCGGCCTGTTGCTCTATCGCCAGGCCTTCCAGTCGACCAACTTCGGCTATGCCTCCGCAATCGCCTACACGATGGCGGCGCTCGCCGTGGTCATCTCTCTTCTCAATCTCTGGGTGGGGCGCGAACCGAAATGAAATCGAAGTCCAAATCCAATCTGATCCGCTCGATCGCGCTGCACGGCCTGCTCGCACCGCTTGCCCTTATCTGGCTGTTTCCGCTCTGGATGATGTTCATCTTCTCGACCATGCCCGACTACGGCATCTTCAGCCCCGATATCGTCATGGTCCCATCGACGAGCTTTTTCGACAATGTCCGGAATCTGCAGGCCGACACTAACTTCCTCGGTGCAATGACGATCTCCATCGGCGTCGCAGTCATTTATACCTTCCTGTCGGTGCTCCTGACCTCGATGGCCGGATGGGCTCTGGCGCGCTACCAGTTCGCCGGCCGTTCGGGCGTTATCGCCATCATCCTCGGCACGATCACGCTGCCCTACTCCGTCGTCGTCATTCCGCAATTCATCATGGTGGCGCGCGATTTCGGGTTGGGCAACACATGGGTCGCATTGATCGTGCCACCGCTCTTCAATTCGCTCGGTGTGCTGTTCATGCGCCAGGCCTTCTCGATGATGCCGGGCGAGCTCTTTGACGCCGCACGAGTCGAGGGCGTCAAGGAATGGCAGATCTTCCTCCGCATCGCTTTGCCGCTGGCAAGACCGACCATGGCGGCGCTCGCCATCATCCTGTTCCTGGCCTCCTGGAACAACTACCTCTGGCCGCTGCTCATCAATTCCCGACCGGGGATGATGACCGCGCCGGTGGCGCTCGGAACGTTGATCGGCCTTACCAGGGTATCCTGGGGCGGCATCATGGCGGGTGCCGTCATGCTGACGGCGCCGATTCTCATCGTCTTCGTTCTCCTGCAGCGCCACTTCATCGCCGGCATCGCCGCCGGCGCAATCAAATAATTCCGGGAGACCCGTATGGCTGAACTGTCCCTTACCAATGTCGTCAAACGCTACGGTACCCTTGAAATCATCCACGGCGCCAATCTCGACGTGAAGGACGGCGAGTTCGTCGTCTTCGTCGGGCCGTCCGGATGTGGCAAGTCCACGCTGCTGCGCATGATCGCCGGTCTCGAAGACATCACCGGCGGCGAACTCAAGATCGGCGGCCGCGTCGTCAACGATATGGAGCCGGCTGATCGCGGCATTGCCATGGTCTTCCAGTCCTACGCGCTCTATCCGCATCTGACGGTCGAGCAGAACCTCAATTTCGGCCTGCGCATGAACGGCAACCCGAAGGCCGATACCGACCGCCGCGTCAAGCAGGCGGCCGAGATCCTGCAGATCACTGAACTGATGCAGCGCCGGCCGAAGCAGCTTTCCGGCGGCCAGCGCCAGCGCGTCGCTATCGGCCGCGCCATCGTGCGCGAACCGCAGATCTTCCTGTTCGACGAGCCGCTGTCCAACCTCGATGCCGAGCTGCGCGTACAGATGCGCGTCGAAATCTCGCGCCTCCACAAGAAGCTCGGCACGACGATGATCTATGTGACGCACGATCAGACCGAGGCGATGACGCTGGCCGACAAGATCGTCGTGCTGCGCAGCGGCAATATCGAGCAGATCGGCGCGCCGCTCGACCTTTACGACGATCCCGCCAACCAGTTCGTCGCCGGCTTTGTMGGATCGCCAAAGATGAATTTCCTGCCGGCCGAGATCGTTGCCAAGCAAGACGGCGGCGTGACGGTGGCCCTGAAGAATCAGCGCGACGTCCGTCTGTCATTGCCGATCGCTACGGCTCAGGTCGAAACCGGCCAGGCGGTGACGCTCGGCGTGCGGCCGGAACATTTTCTCGAGGCTGGTCGTGGCGATATCGATGTAACCGTCGATGTCGACGTCGCCGAGCATCTCGGCAATACCAGCTACATCTACGCCAACATCGCCGGCGGAGAGCAGATCGTCATCGAGCGGGAGGAATCCCGCAACACCAACAATCGCGACACGCTGAACGTAGCACTCTCCGCAGCCAAGACATTCCTGTTCGACGGCGCCGGCAACCGATTGCGATAGGCGCTCTTTTCCACCGCTCCCCGTTCCATCGCTCCCAAGTCCCGTCACTCCCAAGACAGCATGCAGATTTAGGAAAGGACCAGTTCATGACTACCGAGACATCCATCCGCTGGGGCATCATCGGCCCCGGCAGGATCGCACAGACTTTTGCCGAAGGCGTCGCTCACTCCCGCAGCGGCAAGCTGGTGGCCATCGCCAGCCGCAATCCCGACAAGCCGGGTCTTGGCGATAACTTCCCCGGCGCGCGCATCGTGAACGGCTATGAGGCGCTGCTGGCCGACAAGGAAATCGACGCCATCTATATCGCCACGCCCCATACCGGCCATGCCGAATGGGCCATCAAGGCGATCCGTGCCGGCAAGCATGTCCTCGTCGAAAAGCCGATCGCGCTGTCCGCCTATGATGCCGAGGCGATCTACTACGAAGCCAAGAAGGCTGGCGTCTTCGCCGGTGAAGCCTTCATGTACCGCGTGCATCCACAGACGGCGAAGCTGATCGAACTGGTGAAAAGCAGCGTGATCGGCGAGATCCGCATCATCCGCTCCTCATTCGGCTTCAACATGGGCACGGTCAAGCCGGAACACCGATTGTTCGCCAACGACACGGCTGGCGGCGGCATCCTGGATGTCGGCGGCTATCCGGTATCCATGGCGCGGCTGATTGCCGGTGCCGTTGAAGGCAAGCCGTTCCTCGACCCGGAAAAAGTCTCCGGTGTCGCCCATCTCGGCCAGACCGGCGTCGACGAATGGGCCTCAGCAGTGCTGAAATTCCCGAACAATATCATCGCCGAAGTATCCTGCTCGATCATGGCAAATCAGGACAATACGCTGCGCATCATCGGCTCGGACGGGCGTCTGGAAGTCAAGGATTTCTGGTTCGCCTCCGGCCACAAGGGCGGCGTCGGCAAGATCGAGCTCATCAAGGGCGCGGAAACGCAGGTTATCGAGGTCAAGGAAGACCGTTGGCTCTACTCCTTCGAGGTCGACGCCGCGGGCGATGCCATTCGCGCCGGCCAGGCGGAATTCGCCTATCCGGGCATCAATTGGGCCGATTCGATCGGAAACCTGCGCGCTCTCGATCAGTGGCGCGCCACTGTCGGCCTCGAATATGAGGTCGAGAAGGCGACGCGGCGGACGACGAATATCGTCGGAGCACCCGTCACCATGGGCAACAGCATTCCGAAGCGCACCATTCCCGGCATTGCCAAGCCGGCCTCTCTTGTCACGCTCGGCTTCGAATTCTTCCCGAATTTCGCGGCAGCATCGCTGACGCTCGACGCCTTCTATGAAGCCGGCGGCAATGCCTTCGACACGGCTTACGTCTATGGCGCCGGCAAGACGGAGAGCATATTCGGCGACTGGCACACCAGCCGCAAGGTTCCGCGCGAGGAGGTCGTGCTGATCGGCAAGGGCGTGCATTCGCCGCTTTGCTATCCGGACATGATCGCCAAGCAGCTCGACCAATCGCTGAACCGGCTGAAGACCGATTATGTCGATATCTATTTCATGCATCGCGACAACACGGCCGTTCCGGTCGGTGAATTCGTCGATGCCATGGATGCCGAGGTCAAAGCCGGCCGCATTCGCGGCATCTTCGGCGGCTCGAACTGGACCCGCGCCCGTTTCGACGAAGCGATCGCCTATGCCGAAAAGAACGGCAAGGCGGCGCCAGCAGCTCTCTCCAACAATTTCTCGCTGGCGGAGATGCTCGATCCGATCTGGGCCGGCTGCATTGCTGCCTCCGACGAGGAATGGAAGGCTTGGCTGAATGCCAAGCAGATCCCGAACTTTGCGTGGTCCAGCCAGGGCCGCGGCTTCTTTACTGACCGCGCCGGCCGCGACAAGCGCAGCGACGAGGAGTTGGTTCGCGTCTGGTATTCCGAGCGCAACTTCGGCCGCCGCGACCGGGCGATCGAACTGGCGCAGAAGCTCGGCCGCAACCCGATCCACATCGCGCTCGCCTATGTCGTCGCCCAGCCTTTCCCGGTCATTCCGCTGATCGGCCCGCGCACGATCGCCGAGCTGGAAGACAGCCTCTCGGCACTCGACATCAAGCTGACGCCGGAACAGGTGAAGTGGCTTGAAGGCTGATGCACGCCGATGGCCGGCTCAGGAATACGGGCCGGCCACTCTCACATGACTGAGGCCGAAAACGAAACAGCCCGCTTGGTTCGACAAGCGGGCTGTTTTTATTGCTACCGGATGAATCTTTGTCGCAGCGGATGCGGGCAACCATTACGCCGCGAAATTGAAGGTTTTGGTTTCGGAGCCCTCAAATTCCAGAAGATAGGTCTTCCGCTCGAGGCCACCGGCAAATCCTCTCAAGTCACCGGCCGATCCGACGACGCGATGGCACGGCGTAACGATGGAGACCGGATTCCGGCCATTGGCGGCGCCGACCGCGCGTATGGCCTTGGGAGCACCGATCTGCACGGCAATTTCGGCATAGGAGCGTGTCTCGCCGAAGGGAATGGTGAGCAGTGCCTGCCACACCTTCTTTTGAAATTCCGTGCCGGAGAAGTCGAGCGGCAGCTCAAAAACCTGTCGTTCGCCGGCAAAATATTCCCGCAACTGCCGTTCCGTTTCTATGAGAACAGGATGATTGACATCCTCCGCAACGATATTCAGCCGAACGCGATTTGGCCGGTCATTGTCCCAGAGAATTGCCGCCAAGCCCTCATGACTGGCAACGAGTTTCAACTCGCCGACAGGTGAGTTCACGATCTTGTAGACATAATCCTTCTGCGCACCCCGCGCTGTCCTGGCCATGTCGATATCCTTTCATTGGGATCTAACCGACGAGACTGTCGTAGCCGCCTCTGTTCGTCCGATCGCGGCGAATCCGCTGCTTCGCTGACAATGATGCATATGAGCGGAAATACCGGACGTAGCCCACCCGAAAAGCATTTCGATTGAGAGAAGGCACAATATTTTCACGCCGGCACGAGGTTTGGACAGGAGCCAGTGCGACCTCAGGCCCATGGTTGACCGCAAGCATCTTGGACATCCGGCCAATGTTGGAGATCTGATGAGACTGCGATTGCTAGCGTAACGGCATCCTAAAAACGCAGAAAGCCCCGTGTGGGGCTTTGTGTGTGATCTTTGGCGGCTTTGTTGTGTGGAAGGAAGCTGGATTGGTTGCGGGGGCAGGATTTGAACCTGCGGCCTTCAGGTTATGAGCCTGACGAGCTACCGGGCTGCTCCACCCCGCGCCATCCGAGCAAACCGCTTGCGGTTTGTCCGCCCTCGAGCGAACTGCTTTGCAGTTCGTCTCGACGC
>NZ_JARWLB010000024.1:0-81502 GCF_047445835.1 Rhizobium sp. BR 317
GCGGCGATGCGGCGATCAGCACTGCAGCTCTGTCGGGTCTGACCTCTGACAAGGTTGCAGCGCTCTCGACCGATCAGGTGGCCGCTCTGAAGACCAGCCAGGTCGCGAAGCTCAGCACCGCTCAGGTCGGCGCACTCTCGACCGACCAGGCCAAGGTTCTGACCACCGACCAGGTGGCCGCTCTGTCCGGAACCCAGATCGCAGCACTCTCCACTGACGATGTTGCCGCTCTGACCACCGCTCAAATCGGTGTCCTGAAGACGGCTCAGGTCGCCGCCCTGAAGTCGGCCCAGATCGCAGCCCTTTCCACTGACCAGGCTGCTGCTCTGACCTCGACCCAGATCGGCGCTCTGACGGCTACGGAAGTTGGCGCCCTCTCCACCGCTGATATCGCCACCTTCTCGACTGACGAGATCGCGGCGATCAGCACCGCGGCTCTGTCGGGCCTGACCTCTGACAAGGTTGCTGCCCTCTCGACTGATCAGGTGGCCGCTCTGACCACCAGCCAGGTCGCGAAGCTCAGCACCAGCCAGATCGGCGCACTTTCCACCGACCAGGCCAAGGTTCTGACCACCAACCAGGTCAGTGCTTTGACAAGCTCGCAGATCGGTGCACTCTCCACCGACGACGTTGCCGTCCTCTCCACCGATCAGATCGGTGTGCTGAAGACCGGCCAGGTCGCAGCCCTGAGCTCCGCACAGATTGCAGCCCTCTCCACTGACCAGGCTGCCGCTCTCACGAGCACGCAAATCGGTGCCCTGTCGGCAACGGAAGTTGGCGCACTCTCCACCGCTGACCTTGCGACCTTCTCCACCGATGAGATCGCAGCGATCAGCACCGCGGCTCTGTCCGGACTGACCTCTGACAAGGTTGCAGCGCTCTCGACCGATCAGGTGGCCGCTCTCAAGACCAGCCAGATCGCGAAGCTCAGCACCACCCAGATCGGCGCACTCTCGACCGACCAAGCCAAGGTTCTGACCACTGATCAGGTTGCCGCTCTGTCCTCGACCCAGATCTCAGCCCTCTCCACTGACGACGTTGCCGCTCTCACCACCGCTCAGATCGGTGTTCTGAAGACAGCTCAGGTCGCCGCCCTGAAGTCGGCCCAGATCGCAGCCCTCTCCACCGACCAGGCTGCTGCTCTGTCCTCGACCCAGATCGGTGCCCTGACGGCAACCGAAGTTGGTGCTCTGTCCACCGCTGACATCGCGACCTTCTCGACTGACGAGATCGCAGCGATCAGCACCGCGGCTCTGTCGGGCCTGACCTCCGACAAGGTTGCTGCCCTCTCGACCGATCAGGTGGCCGCTCTGACCACCAGTCAGGTCGCGAAGCTCAGCACCACTCAGATCGGCGCTCTCTCGACCGACCAGGCCAAGGTTCTGACCACCGACCAGGTCAGTGCTTTGACAAGCTCGCAGATCGGTGCACTCTCGACTGACGATGTTGCCGCCCTCACTACCGCTCAGATCGGTGTACTGAAGACCGGTCAAGTCTCAGCCCTGAGCTCCGCACAGGTTGCAGCCCTCTCCACCGACCAGGCTGCCGCTCTGACTTCGACGCAGATCGGCGCTCTGACGGCAACGGAAGTTGGTGCTCTGTCCACCGCTGATATCGCAACCTTCTCGACCGACGAGATCGCGGCGATCAGCACTTCGGCTCTGTCCGGACTGACCTCCGATAAGGTTGCTGCTCTCTCCACCGATCAGGTTGCTGCTCTGAAGACCAGCCAGATCGCTAAGCTGAGCACCACCCAGATCGGCGCTCTCTCCACCGACCAGGCCAAGGTCCTGACCACCGACCAGGTCGGCGCGCTGACAAGCTCGCAGATCGGCGCGCTCTCCACCGACGACGTTGCCGCCCTCTCCACCGATCAGATCGGTGTGCTGAAGACCGGCCAAGTCTCGGCCCTGAGCTCCGCACAGGTTGCCGCCCTCTCCACCGATCAGGTCGCCGCTCTCACGAGCACGCAGATCGGCGCGATGACGGCCTCCGAAGTCGGCGCCCTCTCCACCGCTGACATCGCAACCTTCTCGACTGACGAGATCGCGGCGATCAGCACGGCGGGTCTGGCTGGACTGTCCACGGATGACATCGCGTCGCTCTCCAGCGCCCAGCTTTACGCTTTCACCACCACACAGGTGCAGGCACTGGATCAAGGACAGGTCTCAGCGGTCATCTCGGCCTACGCGGCCTACAACTAAGATCCAACGGATTGCGGCGCGGTTTCATACGCGCCGCAATAGACCTCAGCGTCGCGCGAGAGATTGCGCGGCGCTTTCTTCGTGAGATGTGAATCGGAATCGTTGCGATTTGCTCGTCATGCCTCTCGGCAGGCTACGGAGGGCCCACTTCGCCGTGTGTCATGGGCGGAGGACGTCCCGCTCCCTGCCACAGCTCCCACTGAAAACAACCAGTCCGACGCAAGCTAGCTGCGCTAGAAGGGATGACGCTTTCGCTCGTCAGTTCACACCCTCGGCCGCAAGGCCGTCTTGTCGCAGGATGTCCATGACCGTCAATATTGCCTCTGTCTCGCCCCAGGTCTCGCCGCTCGTCAGCGCGTCGGAGAGGGCGCGGAACCAGCAATTGCCGCTTGGCGAACTGTTCCAACTCGCCGAAGTTTTGAACGGCATCGGAAAGCACGCGCAGGCAGTTGAGCTTTACAAGACGTGGATCGCCTTCAACGACACCAATCCCCTGCTGCATCTTGCTTATTTCAACTATGCGGTTGCCGCCAACCAAAGTGGTGATACTGCGGGTGCGATCCACGCGCTGCGAGCCTGTCTGAAGCTGTCTCCGCAATTCGGGCCGGCGCACATCAACCTTGGCCGTCTGCTGGAAGACAGCGGCCTGCACGGCCGGGCTGTCGAGCAATGGCGAGATTTCGCAAAAGCGACCGCMGAGATCACGGCTGAAAAGATTGGCTATCGCCTGATGGCCCTCCAGCACATCGGCCGCGTTCTCGAAAGCGTCGGTTCGCTCGAAGAGGCGGAAGCGGCTTTATGGCAGGCGATCGAGCTGCAGCCCACCAAGACCGAGGCAGGACAGCATTGGACGTCGTTGCGGCAGCACCAATGTAAGTGGCCGACTTTGGTCACGTCCGAACACGTTTCGGCCCGGAACCTGTTGGACGCGATGTCGCCCTTGATTCTCGGCTGCTACACCGACGATCCCCTATTTCAGCTCGCCAAGGCCTATCGCTATCACAAATCTCTGATCGGGCGGCCCGATCTCCGTGATTTCCCACGCCAGGCCCCAAAGCAGAAATCGGGGACTGGAGAGCGCTTGCGCGTCGGCTATGTCTCATCAGATCTGCGCGATCACGCGGTCGGCTTTGCGCTTAGGGAAGTTCTGGAGCTGCATGACAAGAGCAGCGTCGAGGTCTTCGCCTATTATTGCGGCGAGCCCCGATCCAACGACGCAACACAAACGCGGATCAAGAACGCGGTGGATTGCTGGCGGGAAATCTCTACGCTCAGCGATATCGACGCGGCAAAGCAAATCCGCGCTGACGAGATCGACATTCTCGTCGACGTCAACGGATACACCAAACATGCACGCGCGAAGATCTTCGCCTACCGCCCGGCGCCGGTCATCGTCAATTTCTGCGGCTATCCCGGCACGACTGCCAGCCCGTTCCATCAATACATCATCGCGGACGAGCACATCATCCCGCCGGAGAACGAAATCTACTATACGGAAAAGGTGCTGCGGATTGCCTGCAACCAGCCCATCGACCGCAAACGGCTGATCGCCGCGCGGCCGACCCGCGCGGAAGCCGGCCTGCCGGAGGACGCCTTCGTCTACGCCTGCCTCAACGGCATGCAGAAGATCACCGCCAACTGCTTTGCCCGCTGGATGCAGATCCTTTCCGCGACACCCGACAGCGTGCTGTGGCTGCTGGCTGAGGCACCGGACGTCAACCAGCGCCTGCGCCAGATGGCCGAGCAAAACGGCGTGGCGCCCGAGCGTCTTATTTTCGCGTCCAAGGCCGCCAATCCAAACCATCTCGCGCGAATGGCGCTGGCCGATCTCTTCCTGGACACCTTCCCCTATGGGGCGCATTCCACCGCGGCTGACGCCATCACCGTCGGGCTGCCGGTCTTGACCATGCCCGGAAAAAGCTTCGCCTCGCGCTTCTGCAGCAGCATCGTTGCGGCTGCCGGCGTTCCCKAGCTGATCTGCAGCGGACCGGATGATTATGTCAGCCGCGCTATCGCGTTCGCGCATGACCGCGAGAGCCTCACGGCGATCCGGGATTCCTTGCAGCGCCAGCGCGAGACCAGCGCGTTGCGCGATATTCCAGGCCTTGCGCGGCGTCTCGAGCATCTGTTCTGGCAGATGCAGGGCGAGATCGAGCGCGGAGAAACGCCCGCGCCCGACCTGCGCAATCTTGATGTGTACTACGAGGTTGGCGCCGAGATCGTTCTGGAGAATATCGAATTCGAGGACGATCAAGACTACCGGCGCCGCTATCTCCAGAAACTGGCCCAATGGAACGATTACGCACCGCTTGCGAGCGACAGCCGTTTGTTGACTGAGCCGGCATCACTTTAAAGTTGGATTGCGGCAACGGCTGCGAGCGAAGAGGACACTATGAATCCTGTAATACTTGTGACATTCGCCGGGCGGCAAAAGCGAATGGAGATTTTGACCAAGTACATCCGCAAGGCAATCAATGACGGCATCATTGATGAATGGCACATATGGGATTTCACGCGTTCCTCTGAAGATAGCGACTGGGTTACGCGCGAATTCGGCCCGGCGCGATACATGGGGTCCGAAGCGCCCTATCAGGTAAAGGGAGCGGTCACGTCGCGTTCCTCTTTCCGCACCAATGCGAAAATAGACCACGATCTTCATATCGCCATTCTTCCGAATGGTGAGGACGAAACCTGTTACGAAATTGTCGTCGGTGGCTGGGTCAATACCCACTCGGTTCTTCGCAGCATCAACCGCAGCGACCTCAATAATTTCGCAAGCAGGGCTGAAGCCACGACGATTTGGAGCAAATCGACTCCCGGCGTTCTCTCACCAAGCCTGCCGAACCAGGTCGTCCTCAGCATCGACTCGGCCGGCGCTCCCGTACTTCAGGTGAACGGCGTGACGATCGGCAAATGGCCCGAGCTGAACTTGGGTTCCGGCGCATCGGTCATGGTCCGCGGGGGATGGGGCGCCGATTTGGAACTTTGCGATGTAAACGCCCCCGTGCGGCGTTATGTCGGCAATCCCAATGAAAAACTGCCCTATTGGCAGGCTTATGACTACTACGCGAAACGGCTGGAGCGGTTTTCCAGCGCGGTATTCCTGAAGTGCGACGACGACATCGTCTATCTGGACATCGAAAAACTCAATGAATTCATCGAGTTCAGAAGAGCCAATCCGAATTACTTCGTCGTCTCCGCAAATGTCGTGAACAACGGCGTGTGCGCCTATTGGCAACAACAAGGCGGCGCATTGCCCGATGACCTCGGCCATTTCGAGCGCCCCCCTGGCGGGTTCGGCGGGAGCCTGTGGCAGAGCGCCGAGCGCGCAACCCAGCTTCACGACTACTTCCTGGAAAAGGACGACAAGTACCTGCCTTTACCGAATAAGGTCATCGAATGGACGGAGCGCCAATCGATCAACTTCATATCCTGGCTCGGCAAAGACCTGCTGCATATGGCTCTTCCGAAAGGCGATGACGAATACGCCCTGACGGTCGACCTGCCGACCTTCCTCGATCGGCCCACCGCGATCTACGCGGACTTTACCGTCAGCCACCTCAGCTTCGGGCCGCAAGAGCATGGGCTGGATGTCGACCGTTTGATCAATGCCTATGATGCATTGAGCTCTTCACGCCTTTGACCTGCCCGAGGCTGTAGGCTCGGACACCACTCGACCGATACAGGTGCGCGTTCATTGGACTCGCGCCTGTACGGCGTTCCCTTACACCAGCCGTGCCGATCCTAGCGAATATTCATAACCGCAAAGACGAACGACCCGGCGGTAACGCATACTGCGAGTGTCACGTAGTAATCCATGATGCATCCCCCTTGCCGCACCAACGCGGCAAGGAGTCATAATCTTCACAAAAAGGACGCAAGAATGAACTCGTTGCGCACTTTTTCTGTCGCCTGGACTCACGGCGTTATCGTGAAGTGTTTTGCGGCTAGCGGAGCCTGAAGCTATTCCAATTCGAATCTCTTGCCTTGGCAAGGATAAGCCGGCCCTCTCGCACGGCGGCAAACAGAGCAAAAATTGCTGCGATTGTTATTAGATCCCAATGCATCGCTGGTCTCGTAATTCCTGGTAAAAGCGGCCGAGCATCGGCAACCGTCGCGGCAGGGCCTCTCACAGCATCAAGGCGACATTGCGTTCGCGGACGGCACTATTGCGGCATTGCAGCATGAAATTAACCGGCAAACATGAAGCCCATTGCCTGCCGCCAGCGCCAATAGCGCCGCGCACGCCGCATCGTCCTTGCCCAAAAGCGAGCTGACAGGCGTATGCCCTCTCGGATAGCTTGTCTTTCCGCGCCTATCATTGTTGACTTCTGCACAGTCATTACGCGCAGGACGGAGGAGAAGATGGGTACATCGCTTGTCGAACGTTTGGCAGACTGCGTCGGGCAAATCGAGGAGTTCTCGCAGCGCATCTCTCGCATTCAGGCCGGGGAAATTCAGCATCAAGCCAAATTCGGTGACGGCCCTTGGGAGGACATCACGGCCATAGTCCTCACTCACTATGAGGACATGCTGGAGAACTACAAATATTTCGCCGAGGATTTGAGACGACGCATTGATAATGGTGAAAGCTGAGTCGGCCTGATTTCTTCGCTATCAAATATCTCAGTAAGTGTGGCTCGCTTACGCTGTTGCGATCGCAACAAGTCTTTTGGGCCACCGCAGAAACAAAAAGTTACCCAAACTGGCCGAACAGAGGTTTTTGAATCCGCTTTCGCCTTTGATATAGAATTCGCATATTCTAATATAAGAGTTCTGTCATATTTCCTCCCCCCGCTGAAACTCAAGTAGGCGGGGGCTTTTTTGAGATGTCATTCCAGCTTAGTTTCGAGCGGAGGCTGAATAAATAAAGGCTGCGAAGTCGTCCGGCTTCCGGTCGCCGAGGTGAACTCACGCTACGTCACGCTATCTGTCACGCGACATCCCGCTCCCGCTTCTGTAATCAGTTCCGAAAATTCGGTTTGAGGAGCGAGATGATGTCGACTTCGATTCTGACTGCCATGACGGTATGCGCTGGTATAACCACGGTAGCGCTTATGGTGCTGCAGCTTCTTCATTGACTTCTGAGACGTTGGCGCCGCCGACGTCGCGACTTATCGGCGAATACTCGCACTCGATTTTCACGCAATTCCGGATAAAATCGTCATAATTTCAGGCGAAGCGGCCTCTTGCGCGCGGCTCATTCGACCTTCGCGTCTCATTGCAGCGATCGAATAGTTCTCGCACAGAGGGGACTTGATGCGAGCATGGATTGCAATCTGCGGAGCGACTTTGATCTTGGTGCCGGCTTATTGCGAGGCGGCCAATACACCCTGCAGCGGCCGCAAAGGCGGCATCGATCACTGCCAGGGATCAACTTTCATCTGCAATGACGGATCTGTCAGCGCGAGCAAGAAATCGTGCGAGTCTTACATGGGCGGCGCATCCCTTCTCGGATCAGCGCCCGCGGACATGGAACCAACGACTTCAACAGATTGCTCCTGCCGAGGTGGATCGTATTGCGTCGGGCCACGCGGCGGCCATTACTGCCTTACCGATGACGGCCGAAAGAGCTATCTTAGCAAATGATTGCTTGCCGAATGGAGGGTGCGATGGATTTGCATGAACGTCGGAAGAGCTACGAGCAGAAAATTGCCGAGCATCAGGAACAACTTCAGTCGATGGAAGAAAAGGACATCCGTCATTTTCGCCAGGAGGGCAATGGCCCTCTTGCCGAGATAACCGAGGAGATCAAGGCGGAATACCACCGACATATCGAAACCTATGCCGCCCTGATTGCCCAGATCGATGCGATTTTGGGCGTTTGAAGGCGGTGTCCGCGAACTGAATTGGCATGGAAGCCGAACCTATCAGCTATCTTTCAACACTGATCGGCAAGCCTGCTGATTTGCTTGGGGGGACTGATGGTAGCGGAGGAGGGATTTGAACCCCCGACACAAGGATTATGATTCCTCTGCTCTGACCTACTGAGCTACTCCGCCACTACAGCACATAGTCGGTTAGACTAAGTGCAAGGGCCAAACGAAACCGCCGCTCGAGGAGCGTTGGCTCGTCGGTTGAGCGGCTTATAAGGTGCGGTTCGGCTTTGTGTCAAGCGGATGATTTGGAAAAATCAATGCTTTCCCCTACCCCGGCGCGCTGCCGCCTTCAGGCGGCGACGGGGCTGGCCAGCAATGCTTTCAACGAGGCTTCCGCCGTCGGTTCGCGCTCGGAGCGTTCGATGAAGCCACCGCCATAGACGCGGGCGTCGTCACCGGGGGCGGAATAGAGCGCGCAGGCCTGGCCCGGGGCAACGCCGGCTTCGCCGATCGTCAGGTCGACATAAATGCCGGTCGCATCGGCATGCAGCACGGCGGGTGCCGGGGCGCGGGTCGAGCGGACCTTGGCGTAGCAGGCAAACCCTTCGCCGGAAGCCGCCTGACTCAGCGGCTCGTCGCCGAGCCAGTTGACGTCACGGAGATAGACACGGTGCGTCTCCAGCGCTTCTTTCGGGCCGACGATGACGCGGCGCGAGCGGGCGTCGAGATAGACGACATAAAGAGGCTCGCCGGTCGCGATGCCGATGCCGCGGCGCTGACCGATCGTATAATGCAGGATACCCTCGTGTTGGCCGAGCACGCGGCCATCGAGATGGACGATCTCGCCGGCAAGTGCCGCATTCGGCTTCAGCTTGGCGATCACGTCGGAATATTTGCCCTGCGGCACGAAACAAATGTCCTGGCTGTCGGCCTTCTTGGCGACGACGAGGCCCATTTCCTCGGCAAGCGCACGCGTTTCCGCCTTCGGCATGCCGCCGAGCGGAAAGCGCAGATAGTCGATCTGCTCCTGCGTGGTGGCAAAGAGGAAATAGCTCTGGTCGCGATCGGCATCGGCCGGGCGATAGAGCGCACGGCGGCCCGGATGGTCGGCGGACGAGTTCGGGCGCGAGCGGATATAATGGCCGGTCGCCAGCGCATCGGCGCCGAGTTCCTTGGCGGTTGCCAGGAGATCGGCGAACTTGACGGTCTGGTTGCAGGCAACGCAGGGGATCGGCGTCTCGCCGGCAACATAGCTTTCAGCGAAGGGATTGATCACTGTCTCGCGGAAACGCTTTTCGTAATCGAGCACGTAATGCGGAATGCCAAGCGTCTCGCAGACGCGGCGGGCATCATCGATATCCTGGCCGGCGCAGCAGGAGCCGGCGCGGTGCACGGCAGCGCCGTGATCGTAGAGCTGCAGCGTGATGCCGAGCACATCATAGCCCTGGCGCTTCAGAATGCCGGCGACAACAGAACTATCGACGCCGCCAGACATGGCGACGACGACGCGCGTATCTTCCGGCCTCTTGTCAAAATCCAGTGTGTTCACGGTCTTGCCGCCAATCTCAGTCGATCTTCGGTGCTGTCTTCTGTCCACCGGTTGCCATGCAAAAGCGGCGGATTTTTATCGTCTGCGGGCATACGGCAATTTGGCCGCCTAGCCTTGATGGATCAGGGATATAGAAAGGATTGCTGCCCGGCGCAAGGGGCGGCGAATCACCGACATTGCGACAGCCGCTCGCCATCGGATGAGATCGCCAATCAACCTCTGGCTTTTAGCTGCCGGATAAGATTGAAACCGCGCCGAAGCGCCGTCACCGCGGCCCCGACGGCGACGACCCAGAGCGCGATGGTCAGCACCCAGGAGCTGCCGCTCCACAGCACTTCCATAACAGACAGCAGGGCAGCCGCGGTGATCGTCGCCATACGATGCTGTTTGGCCATCGGGCCTCCGAAATCGCTGGGATTGCCAGTGGCGCGGCCGAGCTCGCGGACATAGGCGGTGAGAACGGCAAAGGCAGCGGCGGCCCAGCCGAGGCCCGGTGCGGCGATACCATAGCCGACGCCGGCAAAGATCAGGATATCGGCGACGCGATCGGGGAATTCATTCCAGAACGGCCCATCCGCCTCGCCCTTGCCGCCCTCGACCGCGACCATGCCGTCCAGCAGATTGCAGAGCAGGCGAAGTTGGCAGAAGAGGGCCGCAAGGATCAGCCATATGGCGCGCGACCCGCCGCCGCCCTGCCCCGACAGCCAGAAGGCCCCGCCAGCCAGCGCCGCCATGACCATGCTCGCCTGCGATATCTGGTTCGGCGTMACCGAGAGCCTCGTCATACGCCGCGCCAGCGCCTGCGCCCAGCGTGTGTTGCGGCTCGCCAAGGGCCGCCTGTCGCCCGTTCCCTCGCCCATGAACCTAACGCCTCCCGCTGGAAATCGAATAATTGTAGATCGCCGCATAGCTGGTCGAAACCAGCAGCGGCACCGCGATCGTCTTCAATATTTCCGGCGTGCCGCTGAGCGCATGGATCGTCACCAATATGCCGGTAGAGCCGAGACAGGCGATCAATGGCGGCGCCCAGAGAACCGTGAAGCCGCTGAACCGTCTCGACAGGGCTTCCACCACCGACTTCAGAAACAGCGTCAGGCAGCCGGAAAGAATGCCCTGGACGAGACCTGCGATCACCGGCTGCGGCATCGGATGCAGGCGGTTGGCAAAGACGGCCCATCCGCCCATGGCGAGAAAGGCGAAAAGCACATGCACGATGCTGCTGCCGGCAAGCGCCTTCACCCGCGCCGTCATGACAGCGACCACCAAAAGCGGACGAGATGAAAGAAGATCGGCGCGGAGAAGACGACTGAATCCAGCCGGTCGATCAGCCCGCCATGACCTTCGATCAGATGTCCCCAGTCCTTGACGCCACGATCCCTCTTGATCGCCGACATCACCAGCCCGCCGAAAAAGCCCATGAGGGTGATCACGAAGGCAAGCAGGCCGGCCTCAAACGGCGTAAACGGCGTGATCCACCAAAGCGCCGCCCCGATCAGCGTCGCGCTGGCGACGCCGCCGAGAAAGCCTTCGACCGTTTTGGATGGCGATAGTCTCGGCGCGATCTTGTGGCGGCCGAACAGCTTGCCCCAGACATATTGCAGGACATCGCTGAGCTGCACGACGATGACGAGGAAGGCGATCAAGAGGACGTTGCGACCCTCATAGCCGGGTATCTGCAGGGTCAACAATGCCGGCACATGCGAGGCGCAGAAGACACAGATCATCAGCGCCCATTGCACCTCGGCGATGCGCATCAGGAAGCGTTCCGTATCGCCGCGCAAGACCGCGATGATCGGCATGAACAGAAAGGCATAGACCGGGATGAAGATGGAAAAGATGCCGTATTGCCTGGCCCAGAGCAGATAATATTGCACTGGCAGGACAACAAAAAAGGCGGTTGCCAGTGCCCAATGGTCGGCGCGCCGGGTGTTGGTCAGCGTGATGAATTCGCGCAGCGCTGCAAAGGAGCAAAAGCCGAAAAGCAGGAGAACGCCGACACGACCGATCAGAAAGGCGATGCCGATCAGGATCACCATCGCCCACCAGGCCTTGATGCGGGCATTCAGGTTTTCGATCGCCGCGTTGGAGCCATCCGGCGACAGGCGGTGCTGCAGCACATAGCCGATGACGGATGCGACGATCAGTACGCCGAAGATACCGAGGACGAGATGGATCAGATCGGCGCTCGCCGCACTCATTCGCCATTCCCCGCTTGTTTTGGCCCCGCTTGATTGGGAGAGAGGGCCAGCAGCGCCGATTGCGCCCGTGCCAGAAAATCCGCCTTCTCTTCGTCTGCGCCAATGCGCAGCGCGTCACCGAAGGTCACTGTACAGATCAGCGGAATGGGCACGAACTCGCCCTTGGGCATGACACGGTTGAGATTGTTGATCCAGACGGGAACGAGATCGATATCGGGGCGAATCTTCGCCAGATGAAACAACCCGCTCTTGAAAGGCTGCAGGGGTACGTCGGTCAGGTTCCGCGTGCCCTCGGGAAATAGGATCAGCGAGGAGCCGGCATCGATGGCGGCCGCCATCTGCTCGATCGGGTCTTCCGTCCGCGCTTCGCGGTCCCGTTCGATGAGCACGGCGTTGAAGACGTCACGGCCGATGAAGCTGTTCAGCTTCGATTTCAGCCAATAGTCGGCGCCGGCGACCGGGCGGGTTCGCCGGCGAAGCCGCGGCGGCAGCACCGCCCAGATGAGGATGAAATCACCATGGCTGGAGTGATTGGCGAAATAAACGCAACGGCCGGCGGGCACGCCGCTTTCCGACCAGATCGCTCTCACGGCGGTAATGGCGCGCGCAAACAGCACGATCGCGACCGCAGCCGGTTTCGCGAGCCAAGCCGTCGCCGCCCTGCCCTTGATGCTGTCGAAACTATTCCGTTGTGACGCCCCCATGACAAAGAGATAGGCGCGTTCCGCGGGAGCCGATAGCCTCCTGCGTGAACTTATCCACAACCCGTTTGCAATCACGAAAAACCCGGTGCAACTCGCGTTGCGCCGGGCCTTCTTGTCGCTCTTGGGAGGAGCTTAACTTAGTCGACGTTGAACACCAGCGGCTTTGCCTGGCGGATCGCCTGGTGAGCGGTCAGCTTGCCCAAAACCTCATCGTTGATCGCGCCATCGACGTAAAGCAGCGCAATGGCATCGCCGCCCTGCTTGTCACGGCCGAGCTGGAAGTTGGCGATGTTGACATTGGCCGCGCCGAGCGTCGTGCCGATGAAGCCGATCATGCCGGGAACGTCGGTATTGGCGATATAAACCATGTGGTTGCCGACATCGGCGTCAAGGTTGATGCCCTTGATCTGGATGAAGCGCGGCTTGCCGTCGGAGAAGACGGTGCCGGCGACGGAGCGCGTCATGCTGTCGGTGGTGACCGTCAGCTTGATGTAGCCATCATAGACCCCGGTCTTGTCGCGCTTGACTTCGGCGAGCACGATACCCTTTTCCTTGATCATGATCGGCGCCGAAACCATGTTGACGTCAGCAACCTGATTGCGGATCAGGCCGGCCAGCAGCGCACTCGTCAAAGCCTTCGTGTTCATGCCGGCGGTCACGCCATCGTAGAGGATTTCGATTTCCTTGATCGGATCTTCAGTGACCTGGCCGACGAAGGCGCCGAGAACATCGGCGAGCTTGATGAACGGCTTCAGGATCGGCGCTTCCTCAGCGGTGATCGAGGGCATGTTGATGGCGTTGGAAACCGCGCCCTTGACGAGGTAATCCGACATCTGCTCGGCGACCTGCAGAGCGACATTCTCCTGCGCTTCCGTGGTCGATGCGCCGAGATGCGGTGTGCAGACGACATTCGGCAGGCCGAAGAGCGGGCTTTCCTTGGCGGGCTCGACTTCGAACACGTCGAAGGCGGCGCCGGCGACATGGCCGGACTTGATGGCGGCGGCAAGGGCCGCCTCATCCACCAGACCGCCGCGCGCGCAGTTAATGATGCGCACGCCTGGCTTCGTCTTGGCGAGCGCGTCGGCGTCAATGATGTTGCGCGTCTTGTCCGTCAGCGGCACATGCAGCGTGATGAAATCGGCGCGAGCAAAGAGTTCGTCGAGCTCGACCTTGACGACGCCCATTTCCTCGGCGCGTTCCTTGGAAAGGAACGGGTCATAGGCAACGACGTGCATCTTCAGACCGATGGCGCGGGCAATGACGATGGAGCCGATATTGCCGGCACCGATGACGCCGAGCGTCTTGCCGGTGATTTCGACACCCATGAACTTCGACTTTTCCCACTTGCCGGCCTGGGTCGAGGCATCGGCAGACGGAAGCTGGCGAGCAACGGCAAACATCAGCGCGATAGCATGTTCCGCAGTCGTGATCGAATTGCCGAAGGGCGTGTTCATGACGATGATACCGCGGCGCGAAGCAGCCGGGATATCGACATTGTCGACGCCGATACCGGCGCGGCCGACGACCTTGAGGTTCTTCGCCGCTTCGATGATCTTCTCGGTCACCTTGGTGGCGGAACGGATGGCGAGACCATCATAATTGCCGATGATTTCGAGCAGCTTTTCCTTGTCCTTGCCGAGCTGCGGCTGGAAATCGACTTCAACGCCGCGATCGCGAAAGATCTGGACGGCGGTTTCCGACAGTTCGTCGGATACGAGAACGCGAGGTGCCATGGAGGCCTCCTGGGAAATGGGTCAACGATGACAAGCAATTCCAGGAAAATGCGAAGCGGTTTTCCGTTGGGAACTGCGTGAAAATAACGAGAATTGCGAATGCTGGCTCCGCCCTCTCGGCGGAGCCCGTGGACGCTATGATCTCAGGCAGCAGCCTGGGAGAGCGTCGCCTTCTGCGTTTCGAAAGCCCAGGAGAGCCAGGGCATCAGCTTCTGCATGTCGGCAGCTTCGATCGTCGCACCGGCCCAGATGCGCAGACCCGACGGCGCGTCGCGGTAGTGGCCGACGTCATAGGCGACGCCTTCCTTTTCAAGCAGCGCGACCAGACCCTTGGCGAAATTCGCCTGACCGTCCTCATCGAGAGCGGCAATGTCCTTGTCGACGATCTTCAGGCAGACGGAAGTGTTGGATTCCGTCTCAGCCTTGACTGCGAGATTGGCAATCCAGTCGTTGGCAGCAACGAAGTCATGGATGACCTTGGCGTTGGCATCGGCACGGCCGATCAGCGCCTTGAGACCGCCGAGGTCCTTGGCCCAAAGAAGAGCATCGATATAGTCCTCGACGCAGAGCATCGACGGCGTATTGATGGTCTCGCCGGTGAAGATGCCTTCAATCAGCTTGCCGCCGCTGGTCATGCGGAAGATCTTCGGCAGCGGCCAGGCCGGCTGATAGGTCGTCAGGCGCTCGACGGCGCGCGGCGACAGGATGATGACGCCGTGTGCGCCCTCGCCGCCCAAAACCTTCTGCCAGGAGAAGGTGACGACATCGAGCTTGGCAAAATCAAGGTTCTGAGCGAAAGCGGCCGAGGTGGCGTCGCAGATCGTCAGGCCCTTGCGGTCGGCCGGGATGAAATCGGCATTCGGAACGCGGACACCGGAGGTCGTGCCGTTCCAGGTGAAGACCACGTCGCGGTCGAAATCGACGGCGGAAAGGTCGGGCAGCTCGCCATAGGCGGCTTCAAGCTTGCGGACGTCCTTGAGCTTGAGCTGCTTGACGACGTCGGTGACCCAGCCGGCCCCGAAGCTTTCCCAGGCGAGCATGTCGACGCCGCGCTCTCCGAGCAGCGACCACAGCGCCATTTCGACGGCGCCGGTATCGGAAGCCGGAACGATGCCGATGCGGTAATCCGCCGGCACTTCCAGAATTTCGCGAGTAAGATCGATGGCCTGCTTCAGCTTGGCCTTGCCGACTTTCGCACGATGCGAACGGCCAAAAGGCGCGTCGGAAAGCGCATCGAGCGTCCAACCGGGGCGCTTMGAGCAGGGGCCAGAAGAGAAATGGGTATTGTTCGGACGGATGTCCGGCTTGGCGAGCTTAGTCATGATGCTATCCTCTCAGATAGAAAGCTCCTCGTTGGGGAGGAGTGTCCCGCCGCCGGATATATTGGAAGCAGCCCGCCAGCGCAATAGATAAAATAAGCGGGTCGACAAGGCTTCACGAATTCGTGCAGCAATAGCGCCGGTGGATAAGCTTCGCGCAGCATAATCACGTTAAGTTAGCCACACAAAAGCTGGCATCTTTGCAGACACCCACCATATGTAATGGCGTTGAATGGATCTGCGCCGACAGATGAAGAACAAATGTCTTTAATGTATCAAGCCATATTGTCCGAGAGTCCCCGCACGCCCGTGCAGCCGCTGCCCGTTTACCTCATCAATATTGATCGGGCGACGGACAGATTGGCGGAAATTAACCGGCAGAGCAATCAATTCGGCATCAAGATCGAGCGCGTCGAGGGTGTCGACGGCGCTCTTTTGCCGCGGAATCAATGGATCGACGTCGATCACGATCGCTTCCAGCGCCGGCATGGCAGGGTCATCCTGCCCGGCGAATATGGTTGCTATCGCAGCCATCTGATGGCGTTGCGCCAATTTCTTGCCGATGGCGGCGAATCGGCCGTCATCATCGAAGACGACATTGCGCTGGACGGTGATTTTCTCGCCCGCGCCATGGCTGCGAAGGAAGCAGCTCCCAGCGCCGACGTCATCAAGCTCGTCAACCATCGCTGGGGCGGTTTCCTGGCCGCGACCCGCACCCGTACGGGAGATGTGATCGGCCGCTGCCTTTTCGGCCCACAAGGCTCGACCGCTTGCTACCTCGTAACACGCAGCGGCGCGGAAAAGATTGTCAAGGCGCTCGCGGTCATGTCCCTGCCCTGGGATGTCGCCGTCGAACGCGGTTGGGATATGCACACATCCATCTTCACCACGCGTGCCAACATTGTCGGTTTCAGTCCGCTGCAGCGGACCACGATGATCGGCTGGCGCCGCGACTATCGTGCCGCGAAATCCACGGCATGGCGCCGCATTCCAGCGCACCTCTTCCGCACCTTGGATTTCTTCCGCCGCATCGCCTACGTGCTGACGACGCCGTAGGGAGCGATCCTACCAGGTGGTGATTCGCAAACCGATACGGATCTCGTGTCGCGACAAAGCTCCGTCACGACCCATCGTGCCGCTGGCGCCGGCCGCCGAATCCGCGGCCGAATAGCCGAACATGTCACCCCCGGCGATATGTGAGAAGCGATAGCCGAGATCCAGCTTCACATTCGGCGCCACCTCATAGGCGACGCCGGCCATCAAGGCATAGGTCATGCGCCAGTCGCTTTCGCCGGGATAGCGCGTACTGACCGAAGCAGCACCACCGCAGCCAGAGACGCCGTCGACGCAGGAGCCGATGGCATTGACGTTGCTCCAGGAGACCCTTGTAGCCCCCAGGCCGGCGCCGACATAGGGCGTGAAGCCGGCGAGCGTGCCGAGATCGACATAGCCGTTCACGATCAGGCTGCCGGCTTTGAAAGAGGAGCGCGCTTTGCTGGAGCAGCCCGTACCGGTCACGCCACCGGCGCAGGGCGAAGCGCTTGAAATCCGGCCATCGAAATCGCCGCTGAAATAGTCGCCGGTGACATCGGCACGCAACAGATCATTGAACTGATAGCCGACGCCGAGACCGCCCGAAAAATCGCCGCTGAAGCGATCGGAATTAAAGCGGCTGGAGCTGTAATCGCCGCTGGTGGAATCATACGTGCGGAAGGTCGTGTCGTCGTGGCTGGCATTGACGGCATAGCCGAGATCGCCGCGCACGTACCAGCCCCGGGCATCCTTGACGCTGACTTCGGGCATCTTGATTTCCGGCGGCAGATCACTCGCAAAGGCAGTGCCCGCAACCGCGCCCGCCATTATCGCGGCCAGCGCCAAAGCGTCGAAACGGATCATCACCCCTCGCCTTCCAACCTCGGGCCGGCGCTTGGCTTTCAAGCCGACCTGCCCCTGTCGTCCCCGCCATTCTGGCTCTCCCAAAGGAGAGACCGGACGGAGCCGCAGCCATTCTCATTTCATTAACCATAGGGAATTTATGGTTAATGAAGGTTTAAAACGCGGCTGAATTGCTTAACGGCGACAGAAAAAAAGCCGCCCGGACGAACCGGACGGCTTTTCAAGGACTTGGACTTGGGAGGCTTACTTATAGACCGGCTGCTGGACCGGGATATCAGCCGGCGGCATGTAGCTGGCCGTCTGGCAGCCGCCGAAAGTATAGCGGGCGCCGATGCGGGCTTCATGCAGGTTGAGGCCCTTGTCGTAGCCGGGACCGCCGTTTTCCGCATAGCCGAACATATCGCCGCCTTCGACGTGGCGGTAGCGATAGCCGACATCGGCCTTGAGATTGCACGAGAGATCGATCGAAGTACCAGCCATCAGCGCGTAGGTGAAGCGCCAGCTACCGCGGCCTTTATGCGTAACGGTGTCGTCGCAGGAGCTCGAATCGGCGTCGGAGCAAGACGTATTCTTCAGGTTGCTCCATTTAACGTAAGTGCCGCCGAGACCACCGCCCACATAGGGGGTGAAGATGCCGTAGGTGCCGATATCGACATAGGCGTTGGCAAGCAAGCTATAGGCCGTCAGCGACGCTATGTCTCGGGAGGTCGCAGGCACGGCAGTGAAACCGGGGCCGCAGGCGCCGCAATCGCCGCTCGTCGAACCCTTGAAATCGGACTTGAAGAGATAATCCAGGGTCACGTCCGTGCGCAGGTAGTTGTTGATCTGGTAACCGACACCGCCGCCGAGCGTCACATTGTCATCGAGCGAGGCGCTATCGAAATCGACAAGGCTGGAGTTGGAGCCCTGGAAGTAGTTGGCGCCGCGCAGATTGGTGAAGGTGTAACCGATATCGCCGCGCAGATACCAGCCGCTCGACTGGCTGACGGCCACTTCCGGCGCCGGCTGAGCCGGCTCCGGCGTATAGAGATCGGCTGAAAAAGCGGATGTGCCGAAAAACAGAGCGGCAGCGGCTCCCATCAAAGTTCTCATCATGGCTTTGGCTCCAAATTTATTGGCATTGGCACGACAAACGCCCGCCAATCAAAAGACATGATAAGGATAATGAATGATAAGGGTTAAAACCTAATTAACTACGAATATTTACCCTGTTTACTTGCTCGATATACTTTGCGCAATACATTAGTAATTCATAAAATTAAATTTGAGAGAGCGGATTGTCTTGGCCGATAGGCTTTTACAGCAGGGGCGGTCAGGCTCATAAGGCCAAGCTGTTTCCGGCTTCTAAACCAATTGGCAATAATCGGGCCGTTACCATGAGCAAAGCCGGGGCGTAAAACATGGAGGAAGTCTTTGACTTACTTTCACAATCTGTACGCTGGTCTATGCCTCGCACTTATCTTTCTGGCGACGGCCTCCTACGCTGGACCAATGCGGATACAGCCCGTCGCGGCTACGAGTTGGAACAAGGGGCTGGAAACGGGGCTGCCGATTCCTCGCTACGTGTCGCTGAAGGCTTATAAAGCCCGCATGCGCGTAGGACCCTCAACGATCTATCCGACAAAATGGATCTATATGAAACCCGGCCTGCCGCTGGAGATTATCGACGAATACGGCCATTGGCGGCAGGTGCGCGATGACGCCGGCACCACCGGATGGATGCATAGCGCGCTTCTTTCCGGACTGCGCACGGCGGTCGTCGGGCCATGGCTGAAAACAAACGCAATGCTGCGCCGAAGCCCGGACACAACGGCCACACTCATCGCCGAACTGCAGCCCGGCGTCCTGCTGCAGCTGCGCTCCTGCACCGGCACTTGGTGCAGTGTCTCCGTGCAGAAGCATTCCGCAAGCGGCTATATCAGGCAGAGCATGCTCTGGGGTGCTTATCCCGGCGAAATGTTCCGGTGATCCTCTTGACGGGGGCGATACCGGCGACACTCGCAACCACCGCTAAGCGAGACCGACGGCCGCCTCTGTGAGGCGGCCGTAAACTCATGCAAATATGCAAATAGCCGATAGCTTAATCAGGCAGCGTTGCGAACGTTTGAGATCACATCGATCAGGCCGCCAACGATGCGCTCGATCTGACCGCGGTCATCGCCTTCCGCCATGACGCGGATCAACGGCTCGGTGCCGGAGGGGCGGATAACCAGGCGGCCATTGCGGGCCAGCTCACTTTCGGCATCGGCGATCGCCTGGCGCACCTGGATGTCTTCCAACGGCTTGCCGCCGGAAATGCGGACATTACGCAGGAGCTGCGGCACCGGTTCGAAGCGTCGGCAGACTTCGCTGACCGGTTTGCCGGTGCGCTTGACCGCAGCCAGGATCTGCAGCGCCGCCACGAGGCCATCGCCGGTCGTGCCGTAGTCGGAGAGCACGATATGACCGGATTGCTCGCCGCCGACATTGTAGTTGTGTTGGCGCATATGCTCGACGACGTAACGGTCGCCGACTGCCGTGCGGGCCAGTGCCATGCCCTTATCTTCCAGGAAGCGTTCCAGACCGAGATTGGACATGACGGTMGCAACAATGCCATTGCCGCGCAGCAACTGGTTCTCGGCCCAGCTCTCAGCAATGACGGCCATCAGTTGGTCACCGTCGATGATCGTTCCGGTTTCGTCGACGATGATGACGCGATCGGCGTCGCCATCGAGCGCAATGCCAATATCGGCGCGCACTTCGTCCACCTTCTTCTGCAGTGCGACCGGGCTGGTGGAACCACAATTGAGATTGATGTTCGTGCCGTTCGGCTCGTTGCCGATGGTCACGACGTCGGCGCCGAGTTCCCACAGCACGGCGGGCGCGACCTTGTAGGCGGCGCCATTGGCGCAATCGATGGCGATGCGCAGGCCCTGCAGCGTAACGTCGCGCGGCAGCGTGCGCTTGGCATGTTCGATATAGCGGTCATGCACGCCGTCGACGCGCTTGGCGCGGCCGATATTCTCGGACTTGGCKAGATGCACCGTCATGTCCTTTTCCAGCAGATCCTCGATCTTCGTTTCGAGGTCGTCGGAAAGCTTGTAGCCATCAGGGCCGAAAAGCTTGATGCCGTTGTCTTCGTAAGGGTTGTGCGAAGCGGAAATCATGACGCCAATATCGGCGCGAAGCGACCGTGTCAGCATGGCGACCGCGGGCGTCGGGATAGGGCCAAGAACGAACGCATCGACACCGGCTGCGGTGAAGCCGGCCACCATGGCGTTTTCCAGCATGTAGCCGGAGAGACGCGTATCTTTACCGATGACCACTCGATGGCGATGACTACCCCGATGGAAGATCGTGCCGGCGGCGATACCCACGCGCATGGCAAGATCCGGCGTCATCGGATAGATATTGGATTGACCGCGGATTCCGTCCGTTCCGAAATAGCGACGTTTCATATGCACTCCCGTGATTGCAGCGTCCCTCTGAGGGACTGCGGCATCCCGTTCTCCTCCCCGGAATTCCATGGGCGGCGCGAACATCGATGCTTGAGGCTCATGCCATACATTGCAAAACTCAGCACTTAAATTACCGAGAAAGCGTATTACAACGCGTTACCGTTAATAAGCACTAAAAAAGGCCAGTTCTCCACTGAAACGGAACCGCCCCCTAGTCTATCGGCGTAAATGGCGATGGCCGTTGGTACGGCTGCGGTGGAACTCCGAGCATTTCTCATACATCCTCAACGGTGTCGCCCGCCCTGAGCCTGGATCGATGGGCAAGCAACGGTTCCATATGAGCAGAACACACAGCAATCACCGACCTTTGGCCGAAGGATGACACCGCAGCCCTTGCATTCATAGAAATGCTGGCAAGCGTCGGTTGGCATCGTTTCGGTCGCCTTGAAGCGGCAGATCGGACAGGTAATCGTTGAGCTGAGGATCACGGATGCTTCATGCATAGAGATGCCCGATCGTCAGCAGGGCAACAGCGGCGACGGGACCGGCTGATGTTGATTTTCGGACTGCAGCCCTCCACGACATGAATGCAGACGAGGCCGATGCTTTGACCGACAAGAACATCGCGGACCACAGACAACGGATCCACCCTCCACTCATTTTCGATTCTCGGGCCTTCATCGATACCGGCCTCCGCCTCCGTTCGTTACCCGTAGCTACCAAGAAAAAGGCCAGTCCCTTGCTAAATGGGAGCTGGCCTCTTCGTCTGCATGTTCAATCGATCCTGTGCGTCAGCGTGGCTGCGGTTCGAAACCGCCCTCGGGCTCGTCACCCTTGGTGCCAAGCGGGCCATCCTTTTTAGCGCCGGTCTTCGGCACAGCCGAGCCACGGCTCGGGGGTGTGTCGTCACCGAGATCGCGAGCGGGCTTTTCGCCGCGAATCAGCGCCTTGATCTCTTCGCCGGTCAGCGTTTCGTATTCGAGCAGGCCTTCGGCCAACGCCACGAATTCGTCGTGCTTGGTGGTGATGATGTCCATGGCCTGTTTGTAAGCCTGGTCGATCAGGCGGCGCACTTCGTTGTCGATCTTCTGCGCGGTCGCCTCGGAGACATTCTTCGACTGCGAGACGGAGTGACCGAGGAAGACCTCCTGCTGGTTTTCACCATAAGCAACCTGGCCGAGTTCATCGGAGAAGCCCCACTGCGTGACCATGGCGCGGGCAAGCTTGGTCGCCTGCTCGATATCCGAGGACGCACCGGAGGTGATGTTCTCCTTGCCGAAGGTCAGTTCTTCGGCAACGCGGCCGCCCATCATGATGCAGAGGCGCGACACCATCCACTTGTAGCTCATCGAGTAGCGGTCGCCCTCGGGAAGCTGCATGACCATGCCGAGCGCACGACCGCGCGGAATGATGGTCGCCTTGTGCAGCGGATCGGCGATGGCGACATTGAGCGCCGTGATCGCATGACCAGCTTCGTGATAGGCCGTGAGCTTCTTTTCCGCCTCGGTCATTGCCGAAGAGCGGCGCTCGGCGCCCATCATGATCTTGTCCTTGGCGTCCTCGAATTCCTGCATGGTGACCAGACGCTTGTTGCGGCGCGCGGCCATCAGGGCGGCTTCGTTGACCAGGTTCATCAGGTCGGCACCGGAGAAGCCGGGCGTACCGCGGGCAAGCGTCTTCAAATCGACGTTCGGAGCGAGGGGCACGTTGCGGGCGTGCACCTTCAGGATACGCTCGCGGCCGACGATGTCCGGGTTCGGCACGACAACCTGACGGTCGAAGCGGCCGGGACGCAGCAGCGCCGGGTCAAGAACGTCGGGACGGTTGGTGGCGGCAATGAGGATGATGCCCTCATTGGCCTCGAAGCCGTCCATCTCGACCAGCAACTGGTTCAGCGTCTGCTCACGTTCATCGTTACCCCCGCCGAGACCGGCGCCACGATGGCGGCCGACGGCGTCGATTTCGTCGATGAAGATGATGCAGGGCGCATTCTTCTTCGCCTGTTCGAACATGTCGCGGACGCGGCTTGCGCCGACACCGACGAACATTTCAACGAAGTCGGAACCAGAAATGGTGAAGAACGGCACATTGGCCTCGCCGGCAATGGCGCGCGCCAGAAGCGTCTTACCCGTGCCCGGAGGGCCGACGAGCAGAACGCCGCGCGGGATACGACCGCCAAGACGCTGGAACTTCTGCGGATCACGCAGGAATTCCACGATTTCTTCGAGGTCCTGCTTGGCTTCGTCGACACCGGCGACATCATCGAAGGTGACGCGGCCATGCGCCTCGGTCAACAGCTTGGCCTTGGACTTGCCAAAGCCCATGGCACCACGCGAGCCACCCTGCATCTGCCGCATGAAGAACAGCCAGACGCCGAGAATCAGGAGCATCGGCAACAACGTGCCGAGATAGCTCAGGAAGCTCGAGGAACTATCCGATTCCGGACGGCCGACAATGTTGACGTTCTTGCTTTGCAGGCGTTCAAGCAGGCTGTCATCCACGACCGGAGCATAGGTCTGGAAGGGCGTTCCGTTTTCGACATAGCTGCCGACCACGCGATTGCCGGTGACGGTGACGTCGCGGACGCGGCCTGAATCAACTTCCCGAAGGAATTGCGAATATGGAATTTCCCTGGAGCCTGTTTGTGCCGGCGCGTTCTGAAACATGCTGAACAGAGCAATCAGCAACAAAGCTATGATTGCCCACAGAGCGAAATTACGAAAATTAGGGTTCATCGAACTCCCCAGCACTGAAACTTCCGCCGTTGAGCGGCGGCATTACTTGTTCCCTAACATAGGGTTGCGCCAAGCCCTTGCCAAGGCAAACCGCGTCACCACATGCTTTTTCCGTCAATAACTCTCAAAGAGGCGGCCGCACATAGGGTTCTCGACCAAAGCAGGTCGACAACCGATCCGCAAATGTGAGATCGAATCGTGTCAAAAAGCGGTCGAAAGGCGCAAGATACGGCACAATCACGGCAGACGCGGCGTTCTCGCCATCATCGGCGACCATTTGTGGCAGCACCGCCCGCGCACGCTGCACGGCACCTTTCGGCAAACCCTCCGGAAATTCCGCTGTACCTTTTACCCCTGCTGCTTCGATACGGACACTGGCCGGACCGTGATTGGCGATCCAGAAGCGGCCGTCCCAAATGCCATCCGCGCCCGAAGCCAGCACAAGCGGTTGGATACCGCGGCTTTCGCGCATGAGATAAAGCCCGTCCCGGCGCAGGTCGAAAACAACCCCGCCCGCCGTCCGCCGTCCCGGCTCCCCCTCGCCGATGAAATCCAGGATGCGGCGCATCCGTTCGCGTCCCGGCCCGTAGGGCCCACCGCCGAATACGGCGGCCAGATAGGAGAGCGCATAAGAGAGCACKACCTCGTCGGCAGCCAGCGCATCGCGGCTGATGACGCAAAGCACGCCCGCATGGACTGTTGCGTATCTCTCCAGCCACGCAGCCGCATCCGTCGAAAGTGCCGCGCGTGCCGCACCGCTGTCCTGCGCCAAAGACGGCGCGGCATCTTGCGCCAGGCGTTTGCGCGTGCGCACGCGCTMGTAACGGACATCCTCATTGCTCGGATCGTCCAGCCAGGAGATGCCCCGCTGCGTAAGAAAAGCCCGAATATCCGCCCGCCGACAGGCGAGAAATGGCCTGACGATCCAGAGGCGCCGATCGAAGAGTATGGCGTCGGCAATGCCGGTGCCGGCAGTGCCCTCCCCTTCGTTCAAACGTGCTGCGCGCATGGCCAATGTTTCGCGTTGGTCATCAAGCGTGTGGGCGGTAACGACAACATTGGCAGAGAGTTCCGCGGCGATATCGGCAAGCAGCCCATAACGAGCTTCGCGCGCGGCCGCCATGATACCACTCTTCGGCTTCTCGCCCTCCCAGCGACGAACGACATGGGGCACGCCCAGGGATGCGCAGAGAGCGGCTACATCGCGCGCTTCATCAGCGGATCCCGACCGCAAATCATGATCGATCGTGGCGGCGGAAAGGGCGATGTTTGAACTCGGAAAGGATTTCAACTGCTCGGCAAGAGCAACCAGAAGGCCGATGGAATCGCTGCCGCCGGAAATGGCGACCAGAATATGGGCAGGCTTGAAAAGGGAATGAATAAAATCGGCCGCTGCAGCGTCTGGCATTTGGGCTGTGGCAGCACCAGTCACAGCGTCACCGGACATCTCGATCAGCAGGCAAGACGCTTTTGTTCGCTGGCTACCTTTGTGGTAACGGCCTTCGAAGCCTTCGGATAGCGCTTGGTCACTTCGCGAAGCGTAGCGCAGGCCGTATCCTTGTTGTCGAGGGCAGCAAGCGACATTCCGAGCTTCAGGAGCATTTCCGGCGCCTTTTCCGAGGTGCTGTATTTCTGATGCGCGTTCAGGAAGGTCTTGGCCGCATCATTGTATTTACCCTGCGAATAAAGTGCTTCACCAAGCCAGAAGTTGGCATCGGCCGCGCGAGCGCTGTTCGGGTAGCTGTCGATATACTGGCGGAATTCCTGTTCGGCGACGCTGTAGTCGCCGGACAGAACATGGCCATAGGCCGATTTATACTGATCGCCTTCGCTGCCGCCGAGCGAGGCCGTCTGCGTTCCAGAGCCCGCAGCCGGCGCAGCGCCCGAACCGTTATTGGCGCGCGTCGCCGTCGAGCCAACCTGCTTGCCACTCTGATCGAACTGGATCGAACCGAGTTGGCTCGGCGGCTTGCCGGAACCGCCACCCTGCTGCGCGGTATTCGGCGCATCGCCGCCTTGCGAATCGCTGATGACGCCGGCGATATCGTCCTGTTGCTGACCGCCGCCCGCGCCCTGGGCCGGGACATCGGCTTCGCTCTTCTTCATCGAGCCGCCAGTGCCGGTGCCAGTTCCAGAGCCGGTCGCACCGCCAGCGCCCCCGCCGCCACGCTTTTCAAGCTGCTGGAAACGGAATTCATTGTCTTCCTGCGTCTTGCGGATCTGTTCCTGCATCTGCAGCAACTGATAGCTCATTTCCTCGACGCGGCCGTTTAACTGGCGCATCTGGTCTTCAAGCTGCTGCAAGCGGACTTCGGCATCGCTGTTTTGGACGTTGATGACAGGTGCCTGCCCGATCTGCCTCTGGGGAGCCGCATTGTTCGGAACAGCCTGTTCCGTGGCATTGCGACCGCCTAAATGAAGCCCGAACAGCGATAAGGCAGAGGCGTMACGCTCACTACCGGCGACGGCGGCGAGACAAAGTAAGCTCGCCACGACAAGTTTTCTCATACGGATCATCCTGCCCATTGATTCTTCGCACCCCAGGGCGCGAACAGGAGATTTTTACAATTAATCTCAAAAAGCAACGGAGTTCGGCTAAAGTGTGGTCAAAAAAGTAAAGGCGGTCGCAAGGACCGCCTTTGTGAATTTCGAACGGAATTTCCGCCTATCAGGAACCGGCGCCATTGAGCACGGTGACGGCGCGGCGGTTCTGCGACCAGCAGGAAATATCGTCGCAGGTGGCGACCGGACGTTCCTTGCCGTAGGAGATCGTCTTCATGCGCTGAGCCGGAACGCCGCGCGAAGCGAGATAGTCCTTGGTAGCCGCAGCACGGCGAGCACCGAGAGCCAGGTTATATTCGCGCGTGCCGCGTTCGTCGGCATGGCCTTCGACGGTGATTGCATACTTCGGATAGCGGGCGAGCCACTGAGCCTGACGATCGAGCGTCTGGGAAGCGTCGGCGCGGATCGACGAGCTGTCGGTATCAAAGAAGATGCGATCGCCAACATTGACAGTGAAATCCTGCGGCGAGCCCGGAGCGGCATTGCCGGCGCCATTGAGGCCAAGGCCGTTGGCATCGTTCGGCAAGCCCTTTTTGGATGCGCAGCCGGCAAGCGAAAGGCCGACGAAAAGTGCGATCATGATCGGGTTGCGGGCGAGGTTTTGCATGTGGCCAACGGCCGGGTTTGCGATGCGGCTCATGGCCGGTCTCTCCTTACATCTCTCTATTAAGGTTGCCAGACTGTAACCGGGTTCGGTTAATCCGATTCCAACAAATATGGTTAATGATGTCCTAAAGTTGTCCCGAAGTGGTCCACTCACAGGACTTTGCGGCGACAAAGTGACGCTTGAGCGGATCAGCGATTCTTAAGGCCGCCACCCGCTCAAACTGTTTTCTTTGCATGATCTTATCCGGAACGGCTTAGCGCTTTGCGCTGCACCAACCGTCAGTTCACGATCATGCCTGGCCCGCCCTACTCGAGGAGCGGCGACCAGGCCGGGTCCGAGGCGAAGCCCGGGGTCGGGATCTTCTGTTCGTTATAACCCGTCAGATCGATCGAAAAGAGCTGCGGCCCGCTGGAGCCCTGCGCTTCGCGGAAGAACATGATGACGCGGCCATTCGGGGCCCAGGTCGGACCTTCATTATGGAAGCCTGTGGTCAGCAGACGCTCGCCCGAACCATCCGTCTTCATGACACCGATGGAGAATGTCTGGCCGGACTGCTTGGTGAAGGCAATGAGATCGCCACGCGGCGACCAGACCGGCGTCGAATAGGCGCCGTCGCCGAAGGAAATACGGCGCTGGTTGGAACCATCAGCATTCATCACATAGATCTGCTGCTTGCCGCCGCGGTCGCTTTCGAAAGCGATCTGCGTGCCGTCAGGCGAATAGGATGGCGACGTGTCGATGGCAGCCGTCGACGTCAGGCGGGTCGTCGTGCGCGAGCGCAGGTCCATCGTGTAGATGTTGGCGTTACCTTCCTGCTGCAGGCTCATGATCACCCGCTGGCCATCCGGCGAGAAGCGCGGCGAAAAGGTCATGCCAGGAAAGTTGCCGACCAGCTCACGCTGGCCCGTCTGCAGTTGCAGCAGATAAACGCGCGGTTGCTGATTGGCGAAGGACATGTAGGTCACTTCCTGCCGGTTCGGCGAGAAGCGCGGCGTCAGCACGAGGTCGCTGCCGTCCGTCAGCATGCGGGCATTGGCGCCGTCCTGGTCCATGATGCCGAGCTGCGTCTTGCGGGCAGTCTTCGGGCCGCTTTCGGCGACGAACACGACACGGGTGTCGAAATAGCCCTTCTCGCCCGTGATCTTCTCATAGATCGCGTCGGCGATGATGTGGGCGACGCGGCGCCAATTGTCCGGCTGCGCATAGAACTGCTGGCCGATCATCTGCTGGCTGCCAAAAGTATCCCACAGGCGGAACTCGGCGCGAAGGCGGCCGCCCTCCTGCGTCACCCGGCCGGTCACCAGCGCCTGAGCATTGATCGCCGTCCAGTCCTGGAAGCGCGGCGTCGAGTCGGGATTGCTGATTTTCTCGATGAAGGCCTGCTTGTTGACCGGCGCGAACAGGCCGGACCGCTGCAGGTCGGCAGCGATCACGCCCGAGATCTGAGCGCCCAAACCATCATTCGACAAAAGGTCGGTGATGGCGATCGGCATGGGCTGGACGTTGCCCTTGTTGATATTGAGTTCGACCACAGCATAGGCTGGAGTGGCGAGGGCTGCCGTCAGGCCTGCCAGCACCAGCAGGAGACGAACGAGGGATTTTCTGATCATATGTGCCAAGCCTTTCAGCATTAAAGCGCCATGTCGCTTGGTGTGAAGTTCAGGATGACTTCCACCGAGCTAGTTTCATTGTCGAATTGAGTCTGCGGCAAGTTCTTGAAAGGTGCCGCCCTGAGGACAGCGCGCAGAGCGCTTGCCGCAGCAGCAATCTGTGTCTGTTTGGGGCCGCCTCTTGTCGTGAGGTACGGCTCGCCCACGATCTGCCCAGTGCGATCGAGCCTGAGGCGAACCCGAACGTGGACATTTTTTATGCCGGGCAGCCCCGGTACGAGGTTCCAGTTCTCCGCGACTTTCTCGCAAATACTGTCCTCAGCCGCACGCCCAAGCTGATGCACGCCAGCGGCTTTCGCAGGCTCGGCTAACACGGAACCTGCTAGCATGATCCCAAGAGCCATAAGCAAGCTCAGGGCGAAACGAGGACAGTGGTTCGTCATCACATCCCCATATCCGCTGCACTGAAATTGACGACGACTTCCTGCCAGTCGTCATACTTGTCCGGCGGCAAAATTTTCAGGTAATCCACCTGCGCCCGCTGCACGGCACGCACCGCAGCGAGCTGCATGGCGGACTGCGTCGAAGCCGGTCCGCCACTCGCCGTCGCCTCCGGTTCACCGACAATCTGCCCAGACTTATCGAGCCTGAAATGCACCTTGATCCGTACATCCCCGGTACCTTCGAGGCCAGGCATCAAGTTCCAGTATTTGGCGATCAAATCACGCAGCCCATCCTGCTGGCTCTGGCTAAGCTTGCCTCCACCGAGCGATTTCATGCCGCCGCGCGAGGCGACCTGGGTATCGGCGCCGGCGGAAGCCTGTTTGGACGAACGCGCCCCGCCACCCTTCGACGATGTATTGTTCAGTAAGCTGTTGATCTGGTCAGCGAGACCATCGTCCAGACCTTTATCGGCGCCCTTGGGAGTCGAGCGCTTCTTGTCGCTGTCCTTCTGGCCGTCATCGGTCGAGGTATTCTTGCTCGTGCTCTGAGTGGTCGTCTTGTCCGTTGGCTTGGTCGCCGGCTTGGCGTCCGCCACCTGTTGAGGCTTCGCAACGGGTTTCTGCTCCGGCTTCGGATCGGGCTTTGTCTCCACGGTCTTCGGCGGCTGCACTGGCTGCGGCTTTACGTCGGGCACGGGGACCTTGTCCGCCGGCGGCTGAGCAGCCTGCTCGGTCGGGTTTTCGGTCACCGGCTTCGGATCAGCCTTTTGCGGTGTAGGGGTCGGAGTCGGCGTGGGTGTTGGGGTCGGTGCAGGCGTGACCTCGCTCTTCTGCGGGGTCGGCTCCGTTTTCTGCGGCGTCGGCGTTGGAGTGGGCGTCACGTCCGGCTTCTGCTGCGGAATGGCTGCCACTTCCTTCGGCGCGGCTTCCGTATCCTGCTGCTCGATCGTCTTGACGTCATTCGGCCGCGGATCGTTCTGCGGAACAGGCGTATCCACCTTCTTCGGTGCTAATGCCGCTGTGTCGCTCTCCGGCCGTTGAGTTGGCACGACGGGATTCTTGATATCGACGTTGTTTTCGCCAACATTCTGAGCGTTGGCGACCTGATCCTGCTTAGTCGTCTGCTTCCGCGAGACGTGATCCGTAACCGGCGCCTTCTTCTCGCCCTGCTGCATTTGATCAGCGGTGACGATATCGACATCCATCGCCGTGCTTTCCGGCGTCTCCAGAGGCGCAGGCGCACTCAGCGTCAACATGGCGCCAATCAGCACCAAGATGTGAATGACCGCAGATGTGGCGATGCTACGCTTCATGTCGATCCGTCAGTGGTCCGTTATCTGCTGCGTAACCAGGCCGATATTCTTGTAACCAGCCTCCTGAATGCGCGACATCACGTCGGCGATGACGCCATAGGGCGCTTTCCCGTCGCCGCGCACGAAAATGCGTTCGTTGTAGCCAGTGGTGGCGATCGCCTTCAGCTTGGCGGCGATGTCGGCCGCGTCGATCTGCGTTTCCTGCAGGAAGACCTGGCCGTCCTGCTTGATGGAAATGGTGATCGGCTGGGTCTGGGCGTTCAAGGCGCCAGCCTGCGTTTGCGGCAGGTCGATCGGCACGCCAGACGTCATCATCGGTGCGGCCACCATGAAGATGATCAGCAGCACGAGCATGACGTCGACCAGCGGCGTCACGTTGATATCGGCGATCGGACCGCCCCGGCCACCGCCGCGACGCCCGCCCCGGCGGCCACCGCCGCCACCTTTGCCTCCAACAGACATTGCCATGTGATTTACTCCGGTTCCGTCTGCGATTTACTGCGCTGCCTGACGCGGCTGCAGCTTCTCATCGATTTGGCGCGACAGGATGGCGGAGAATTCGTCCGCAAAACCTTCCATGCGCCCCGACAGCTTGCCGGCATCGGCCGAGAACTTGTTGTAGGCAATAACCGCCGGGATAGCAGCGACGAGGCCGATCGCGGTCGCGAGCAAGGCTTCGGCGATACCGGGAGCGACGACCGCGAGGTTCGTCGACTTCGAGCCGGCGATCGCCTGGAACGAGGTCATGATACCGACGACGGTGCCGAACAGACCGATGAACGGACCGGCCGAACCGATGGTCGCAAGCGAGCCGAGGCGAGCGACCAGATGTTCCGATTCACGCGCCAGCGTGACGTCCATGGCGCGATCGATACGCATCTGCAGGCCGATCGGCGAACGTGCGCCGCGCTCGAACGACTTCTTCCATTCGCGCATGGCGGCGACGAAGATGGCGCTGAGTCCTGTATTGGTACGCTCCGAAAGGGTGCGATAGAGTTCCTCGAGCGACTGGCCCGACCAGAAGACCTGTTCGAAATGATCGAACTGCCGGCGTGCCCGAGCGTAGCTCAGATACTTGTCGATGACGATCGCCCAGGTCCATACGGATGCCGCGAGCAGTCCGAGCATCACGAGCTTGACCACCAAGCCCGCCTGCATGAAAAGCGACCAGAGAGTGATGTCCGGTGTGGTGGCCGCTGCCAATGCTACTTGTTCCATTGATCCAAAATCCCCGAATCCAAACGCCCGGCGCTAGACCGGGCGGCTAAAAGTGATCTCACAAGAAATGTTTGGCAGCCGCCGCTGAACGCCCTGGTCAAAGCTTTCCAAGCTTACAACTGCCTTCTTGCCGTCAAATTTGGTCAAAGGAAGGCGTGCGCCGCACAAACTCCGACAAGGGCAGTAAGACACTATTATGGTTAAAAGAATGTTAGCGTCGGAGCATGAAAGATTGGACGGTGACGAAGGTTATTCTGTCTCCTGGAAAGAACGGACCGGGCGAAACCGGCGGCGGGCACAAAACAAATCTTGCGCGCGGAAATTCCTTCACACAAAAGTCAAGTTTTAGCAAGGAGACTTTTCGGACCGCGATATTGCCGTGCGCGGCTGCCTGCCAGCCGCGCTAGCAGCCCGCGTCGCGACGTTAAACCGCAGCCTCGGACGCCACCAGCATCTGCGCAGCCAACTTTTCCGGTAACCGCCGCGGTTTTCCCTTGGCGTTGATCACGGCGATAATGACCTTGGCCGAGATCAGCAGCGTCTCGCCGCGGCGGATTTCCTGGGACAGCACCATCTTGGCGCCGCCGGCCTTCTCGGTCGTCGTGCGAATCACCAGCAGATCGTCCATTCGCGCCGGTCCCTTGAAGTCGATCTCCATGCGGTGAACGACGAAAACCAGCCCTTCCTCATCGGCATTCAGAAGCTCGCGCTGTTCCACGCCGAGGCAGCGCAGGTAGTCCGTGCGGCCTCGTTCGAGGAAGTGGAGGTAGCGCGCGTGATAGACGAGGCCGGAAAAATCCGTATCTTCGTAATAGACTCGCTGCACCAGCCGGTGGCCACCGGCTTCCAGTTCCCCGGCAATCAGAAAGGGGCTGTTCATCGTCGCCGCATCTCCAAAAAATCTGGGGACCCTCTTTGGCCGAACTTCTGCCATCAAGCAAGCTTTGAACGATTGTCATAAATACTGACTATCCGGGATAGGCCGGATAGCGGTCGACGCAGAAGGAAACGATCTCATGAAAATAGCGGTTATGGGCGGCGACGGTTTTATTGGTTGGCCAACCTCGCTGCATCTCTCCGACGCAGGTCATGAGATCCATATTCTCGACAATCTCTCCCGCCGATGGATCGATACGGAACTCGGCGTCCAGTCGCTGACGCCGATGGATTCGATCCAGGAGCGCACCCGCATCTGGCACGCCGAGACCGGCCGCCGCATCCATTTCAACCTCATCGATCTCGCCAAGGATTATGAGCTTTTGAAAAAGTGGCTGGCCGAGCATCGCCCGGATGCAATCGTGCACTTCGCCGAACAGCGGGCCGCGCCCTATTCGATGAAGAGCGACCGCCACAAGAACTACACGGTCAACAACAATGTCAGCGCCACGCATAATCTCCTGAACGCGCTGGTGGAGCTCAACCTCGACGCCCATCTCGTCCACCTCGGCACCATGGGCGTCTACGGCTATTCGACGGTCGGCGCCGCCATTCCGGAAGGCTACCTGCCCGTCGGCATCGAGACCGCCGATGGTCGAACGGTTAATCAGGATATTCTCTATCCGGCCAATCCAGGCTCGATCTATCATATGACCAAGTGCCTGGATCAGCTCCTCTTCCAGTTCTATGCCAAGAACGACGGCCTCAGAATCACCGACCTGCATCAGGGCATCGTCTGGGGCACGCACACGGAGCAGACCCGCCGCCATGAGCAGATCATCAACCGTTTCGACTATGACGGCGATTACGGCACGGTGCTGAACCGCTTCCTCATCCAGGCGGCGATCGGCTATCCGCTGACCGTCCACGGCACCGGCGGGCAGACCCGCGCCTTCATCCACATCCAGGATTCCGTGCGCTGCATTGAGCTGGCGCTGAAGAACCCGCCGCCGCGCAACGCCCGCGTCGAGATCTTCAACCAGATGACGGAGACGCATCGGGTCCGCGATCTCGCGGAGATGATCGCCAAGTTGAGCGGTGCGGAAATCATTCGTCTGCCCAATCCTCGCAAGGAAGCGCCGGAGAACGACCTGATCGTCAAGAACGACAAGTTCCTCGATCTCGGTCTCGCGCCAATCACCCTGCAAGCGGGTCTTTTGAGCGAAATCGTCGATGTCGCCAGGAAATATGCCTATCGCGTCGATCGCTCCCGCGTCCCGGCCGTTTCCGCCTGGACGAAGGATCTCGCGGCGACCATCAACCACGATCCCGAAGGTAAGCGATTGAAATCGGTCTCATGATGTTCGGAAGCGAAATGCTGCAGGGAGTGCGGCCACGCTCCAGCCCTCGGGCGCGGCAAGCCTTTGTCACGCTCGTCACCAATGCCGATTACGCCATGGGCGCAAAGGCGTTGATGCACTCGATTTCGTGCACCAACACCAAAGCGGATATGGTCGTGCTGCACACGGCAGGCGTCGACGAAAGCGATCTTGTGCCGCTGGAGGAACTCGGCTGCCGGTTGGTGGACGTGGAACATCTGCCGCTCTCCGACGAATTCAACGAGCGCCACGCGCGCGGCAATCTCCACGCCAACGCCCCCTTCACCAAAGGCCGCAAGCCGTCCTTTCACTCGCCGCTCGATAATTTCTGCAAGCTCAGGCTCTGGCAGCTCATCGATTACGACACCTGCGTCTTCATCGATGCGGATGCGCTGGTGCTGAAGAATGTCGACAAGCTCTTCGACTATCCGGAATTTTCCGCCGCACCCAATGTTTATGAAAGCCTTGCGGATTTTCATCGAATGAATTCCGGCGTCTTCGTCGCCAAGCCTTCGCTTGCGACCTTCAAGGACATGCTGAAGCTGCTTGACCGTCCCGACGTTTTCTGGCGACGCACCGACCAGACCTTTCTTGAGACATTCTTCTCGGATTGGCACGGCCTGCCGGTCTTCATGAACATGCTGCAATATGTATGGTTCACCATGCCCGCGCTTTGGGACTGGAACAGCATTTCGATCCTGCACTACCAGTATGAGAAGCCTTGGGAGAAGAACCATCCGAAGGCTGATCAACTGAAGCCTCTGATCGATTTGTGGCACCATTTCCATGCCGGGCGCGACGTGCCTGACATAGCCGCATTCGCCAATCCGAAAGCAGCAGCATGAAAGTTCTGGTCTCGGGCGGAACAGGTCTCGTCGGTCGCTATATCGTCGAGGAACTGCTGGCCGCCGGATATCGAGTTGCCGTCGGCGGCCGCAATGCGCCGGAACCCGGCTTTTTCTCGCAGCCCGTCGCCTTCGTGCCGCTTCGCCTCGACCCTTCAGGCGACCAGAGCAACGTCTTCGACGATGCCTATTTCTTCGTGCACACGGCCTTCGCGCATGTCCCCGGTAAGTATCGCGGCGGCGAAGGCGATGACCCAGAGAGCTTTCGCCGGCTCAACCGGGATGGCACCATAAAGCTGTTCGAGACTGCGAAACGTGCCGGCATCCGCCGCTGCATTTTTCTCTCGTCGCGCGCCGTCTATGGCGACCGGCTGGCCGGCGAGACGCTGATGGAGGACATGATCCCGACGCCGAACACGCTCTATGGCGAAGTAAAGCGCGATGCCGAGCACGCTCTCTTCTCCCTATCCGCTCCCGGTTTTGCCACCGCAAGCCTAAGAGCGACAGGCGTCTATGGCGATCTCCGCCCGAACAAATGGGATGATCTTTTTGCGGATTATCTTGCGGGAAAGCCGGTTTCCTCCCGCGCGGGAACCGAGGTCCACGGCCGGGACGTCGGCCGCGCCGCCCGCCTTCTGCTGGAGACCGAGACCAGCCGCATCAACGGCGAGGCCTTCAACCTTTCGGATATTCTCACCGACACGCATGAGATCCTGTCGCAGTTGCAGCGGGCAACCGGCTGTCCGCACCCCCTGCCCGCACCCGCGCCACAGGGCGTCGTCAGCGTAATGGATATGTCGAAAATCCGTGCGCTTGGCTGGCGCGGCGGTKGGCCGGCTTTGCTGGAAGAGGCGATTGCGAGATTGGCGATGCCGCTACGCCCTGCGACGTTCAGCGCATCAGCATTGTCTCGTCCCAGCTAAGCGCCGCCAATTCCTCACCCCGGAACCTCGCGTCGTCGGCAACGATGAATTCATCCAGTTGCGGTGGAGCGACGCTGCTGCCGGCGAGCATGGCATGCACCTGCCCCCGATGATGGGTCTGGTGCTGGAAAAGATGACTCAGCACATCCTCCGCACGCTCTCTTTGGATGCGATTGCCGCGATGCAGGTCGATCACCCGCACCAGCGCCTCGGGATTCAGATGTTCACACAGAGCTACGAGCCGCCGGTCGACTTTGTCTTGCTCCACCGACAATGCATCCAGCGTGTCGAACGGCTCCTCGATGTCGAACGCCTTAAGACCGAGCGTGCCGCCTTCCAGCGCATCGACATAAAACCAGTCGACCGTGAGAATATGGTTAAGCGTCGACTTGATCGACGGAAAGAAACTCACCCGCCTGGCCTCGAACTCACCGGGCTGAAGGGCCGCACAGGCCCGATACAATCGGGTATTCGCCAGGGCGTTATTGTAAGCGAGCTTGCGGAATACGCGGATCGGATCGAAACCGGACATACTTTGCACTCCCTTCTCTACGCTTTGTCGAGATCACCGTCCCGCCAAACCAGATGGCGCGCAGTCTGTGGCAGGCTTTCGATCTCGTCGGCGATGAAATAGGGCGGAATATCCAGTGCAACCAGCGCCTCGCGCGTGGCCGGCACCCATTTGAATTCGAGATGATCGTCGCCGTCTTTGAGGCGATGAACGATCTCCTCGGGATGGAACGGGAAACTCCGGGGGATATCCATCAGATAATAGAGTCCCAGCTCGTGCCAGTTACGCCGTTCGTAGCGAAAGAAATTCTCCACCATCCAGAGCAGCCGGCCGACCACCACCTCGACGCCCAGCTCTTCGATCATCTCCCGCCGCAACGTCTCCTCCGACGTCTCGCCGATTTCCGCGCGGCCGCCCGGAAAGGTCCAGAACGGTTCATGCACGGCGCGATGGACGAGCACATGCCCCTCACGAAAACCGAGGCCGGCAACACGCATCTGATATCGCGCGTGACCGGCGTTCAACCTGATGATCTTGCGTTTCGACATCGTCCTATCCCAGATCGATCACAACGATTTCCGGCGGCACGCCGACACGAACCGGTGCGACCGAACAGCCGAGGCCACCGGAGACGATGATATGCCGGTCCTCCTCGACGATATGGCCATATACATATCGGTCGCCATAGCGCGACGGCAGATAGGGCGACCAGCCGAAAACCCTGACCTGCCCGCCATGCGTATGGCCGGACAATGTCAGCGACACGCGCGACGGTACGGTTGGGAAGATATCGGGCTCGTGCGCAAGGAGGATGACCGGCGCATCGTCATTCACCTGCGCCAGCGTGCCGTCGAGATCATCGAGCCCTTCCGTGAACTGACGCTTCCAGCGGACGCTCCGGCGCAGGGCAAGCTGATCTTCGACACCCGCAAGCCAAAAGCCATGTCCATCCTTTTCCAAGCGAACCGATCGATTGGAATAAACCGGAATTCCGACATCGACCAACGCCTTGTGACTGAATGTCGGGCCATGGCCGTTCTTCTGCGCAGTAGCATCGTGCCACCAGTCATGATTGCCGACGATCGCGTGAACGCCGAGCGGCGCCTTCAGGGCTGCAAGCTCCGCCGCCCATACGCCATGATCGACATGGCCAGTTACGAAATCTGTTCCCGATGTGTAATCGCCCAGGAGAACGATGATATCGCCACCGAGATCGTTGGCGCGGGCGCAGATGGATGCGATGCGATCGGCCGTCATCCACGGCCTGCACGCATGAAAATCGGCAAGCGCCACGATCCTTAGCTTCAGCCCCGGCGTCCAGGCTGGGGGAGTCAACTGGTAACGGGTTGTGCTCAAACGCACCACGGGCTCGTATCCGAAAGCATAGCCACCGAGTGTCAGCAACCCGACGATACTACTGCCGAAAAGCTTCAGAAACCCGCGTCGGCCAATCACTCGCCTTCCTCCTGGAACAGCCTGAACTGCGCTGCCTCCAGGTCCTTCGGCGGCTGCATCCCGAGATGCCGCCAAGCGATCGCCGTCAGCACGCGGCCGCGCGGCGTGCGTTGAATGAAGCCCTGCTGAATCATATAGGGCTCGATGATATCCTCAATCGCATCACGCGGTTCGGAGAGGCCTGCGGCGATGGTTTCGATACCGACCGGGCCGCCGCCGAAATTCACCGCGATCATGTTGAGATAGCGCTTGTCGAGCTGATCGAAACCGACATTGTMGACCAGCAGCCGGGTCAATGCCTCATCGGCGATCTCACGGGTCACAGCCTCGGCCTTCGCCACTTCGGCAAAATCACGCACTCGGCGCAGCAGGCGGCCGGCGATGCGCGGCGTGCCGCGGGCGCGCCGGGCAATCTCGCGCGCGCCTTCTTCAGTCATGCCGAGCCCCATTAGCCGCGCCCCGCGCCGCACGATCAGCTCCAACTCCTCGACGGTATAGAAGCTCAGGCGAACCGGAATGCCGAAACGGTCACGCAGCGGCGTCGTCAACAGGCCGAGACGGGTGGTAGCGGCAACCAGCGTGAATTTGGCGAGGTCGATCTTCACCGACCGCGCCGCCGGGCCTTCGCCGATAATCAAGTCAAGCTGGAAATCCTCCATGGCCGGATAGAGGATTTCTTCCACGGCCGGGTTGAGGCGATGGATTTCATCGATGAAGAGCACATCGCGCTCTTCGAGATTGGTCAGAAGTGCCGCAAGATCGCCGGCCTTGGCGATAACCGGACCGGACGTCGAGCGGAAATTGACGCCAAGCTCCTTCGCCATGATCTGCGCMAGTGTCGTCTTGCCGAGACCGGGTGGACCGACGAACAAGACGTGATCCAGCGCCTCTCCTCGCCCCTTCGCCGCCTCGATGAACACCTTGAGATTGGCACGCGCCTCCGCCTGGCCGGTKAACTCGTCCAGCGACTGCGGCCTCAGCGTCACATCCAGGTCTTCGCCCCGCTTTTCCGGCGATATCAGGCGTGCGGCTTCGCTCATGTCAGAAATTCCATTCCGGGTATGCGTTTCGCGGCTTTTTCATCGAAGGTTACGGTTTTGGCGCAGCCATTACGAGCTGCAATATGGGCCACAACATGATCCGACAGATCGAAATTCAACGGTGCATCGTCCGCTATAAGTTCATCAATGTAGTATTCATCTTCGAAGATCAGTTCTTCCGCCGCCAGCAATTGACGAAAGGCCGCGGCAATCACCTCATTGCCGTATTTATATCTTCGCCGGAGCACCCAGCAAACCTCCGCGAAAACGAGCAAGGAAATGAACGCCGGATCGGCCATTGAACGCTGATTGATGAAGCGCCTCGCAACCTCGAGCTGAGCGGGATCGTCTGCCAAGATAAATCTAAGTAGAACGTTGGTGTCGATGCCAATCATCTTTTATTCTCTGATCCTTTTCCTCAAGATATTCGCCGATTGCCTCGTCGATATCCTCAAGTGACAAGGGCGGCCGGTTGGGATCGTGCAGAAGGCCAGCCAAATCCGCAGCCTTCTTGTTCTTGGCGCGTAGGTAGATCTTGTCGCCATGCATGATGAAGCGGATTTTATCGCCGGGTTTGAGTTTCAGCTTCTCGCGAATCTCGACCGGGATCGTGGTTTGCCCTTTGGAGGTTACCGTAGCATCGTAAATGGTCATGGCTCGTCTCCTTACATTTTTATCTTAGCAAGGAATATTCAGGAAAGAAAGGAATTACCGGGACAGTTCCTTCAATCCCAGCCTGATCAGCTTGGCACTATCTGCCCCCTCGCCCGCCGACTTCATCGCGGCCGCGACTGCGTTCGCGGCCTGATCGCGGGAGTAACCGAGATTGGTAAGCGCGGAAACGGCATCGGCGACCGGAGCGGAAGCGACGCCCTCACCCAATTCCTGCTTGAGGCCGATATTGATCGCCTCGCCCGCAAAAGCCGGCGCCTTGTTCTTCAACTCAGTGACGATGCGCATTGCCACCTTCGGCCCGACACCCGGCGCACGGGACACGGCGCTGCGATCCTGCAGCGCGATCGCGTTKGCAAGCTCCGCCGGCGTCAGCGTCGACAACAGCGCCAGCGCCACCTTCGCGCCAATGCCCTGCACGGTCTGCAGAAGATTGAACCACTCCCGCTCCAACACCGACGTAAACCCGAAAAGGCGAATCTGGTCCTCGCGGACATAGGTTTCGATGAAGAGAACGCAGGCTTCCCCCACGGAGCCAAGCTTCGACAGCGTGCGCGCCGAGCAATAGGCGACGTAGCAGACACCATGTACATCCACGAGCGCATAGTCCTCGCCGATCTCTTCGATTGTGCCTTTCAACTTGCCGATCATGAATGATGTCCGTCAGGGATGGGTTTCGGGGAGATGAGGTGAAGTGAAGGAAAGTAGGAGCGGTAACGAAAACAAACTMCCCCGCCAGTGCCGCCTGATGCATCCGGCTGGCACCGCGATTGTGGGCATGGCAGATGGCGATGGCCAGCGCGTCGGCGGCGTCGTTTCCCTTGAACTCTACTTTCGGCATCAAGATCTTCAGCATCATATGGATCTGCTGCTTCTCGCCATGCCCCACGCCAATCACCGCCTTCTTGACGGCGTTCGGCGCATATTCCGCAACCTGCAGTCCGGCGCGCGCCGGCACCAACATGGCGATCCCGCGCGCCTGACCGAGCTTGAGCGTCGCCACCGCGTCCTTATTGACGAAGGTCTGTTCGACGGCGGCTTCATCCGGCTTGTAGCTGTGGACGATATCGGCAAGCCCGTCATGAAGCTGGCATAGGCGCGACGCGAGATCCATCTCGCCATCCGATGTCACTGTTCCCGAGGCAACGAAACGCAGGGAATTGCCCAATGTGTCGATAATGCCCCAGCCGGTACGGCGCAGGCCGGGATCGATGCCGATGATTCGAATCATGTTCTGCATGCGTTAACCTATCTTTGGAGCAGCAGATGTGCCAGCAAAATGTGAACAAAACAAAAACAAACTCCCGACGCTATCGCCTTTCTGTAGTTCTGAAATCACGATGACGAAATTGCAGGGCGGGGTTTGGAATGGAGTGTCCGCGCTCCTACATGGAGAGAATTGCTCCTCCCCTTTCACCACGCAGGTTTCTTGCCATGGTCCCCTTTTCCATTCTCGATCTTTCGCCCGTTGCCGAGGGCAGCACCGTCAGCCAATCCTTCGAGAGCTCGAAGCGCATGGCGCAGAAGGCGGAAGCGCTTGGCTACACCAGGTTCTGGCTGGCCGAGCATCACGGCATGCCAGGCATCGCCAGCGCCGCGACCGCGGTCGTGATCGGCCATGTCGGAGCAGCGACTTCGCGTATCCGCATCGGCTCGGGCGGCGTCATGCTGCCGAACCATTCTCCGCTGGTAATCGCGGAGCAATTCGGCACGCTGGAAGCCCTGTTCCCGGGCCGCGTCGATCTCGGCCTCGGCCGCGCGCCGGGCACGGATATGCGCACCGCGCAGGCACTGCGCCGCAATCTCGATGCCGGCGCTCAGAGCTTTCCCAACGATATTGTCGAGCTGCAGCACCTATTCAGCCCGGCCGACGAGAACCAATCGATCCTTGCCGTGCCCGGCAACGGTGCCAAGGTGCCCATCTGGCTGCTCGGTTCAAGCCTCTACAGCGCCCATCTCGCCGCCATGCTCGGTCTGCCCTATGCCTTCGCCTCGCATTTTGCGCCGGAAGCGCTGCTCGACGCAGTCGCCATCTATCGCCACCGTTTCACGCCATCGGCAACGCTCGACAAGCCCTATGTGATGGTCGGCGTGATGGGTTCGGCCGCGGATACGGATGAAGAAGCGCAATATCACTTCACCTCGGCACAGCAGCAATTCGTCAACCTGCGCCGCAATGTCCGTGGCCCCTTCCCCCGTCCCCGCAAGGACATGGATGATTTCTGGACGCCGATGGAAAAGCTGAACGTCGAGCACACGCTGCGCTATGCCGTCGTCGGCTCACCCGCGACGGCGGAAGCCAAGCTTTCTCAGTTCATCAAGGATACGGAAGCGGACGAAGTGATCATCTCGATGCCGATCCACGACATCGAGGCGCGGCTGAGATCGGTGGAACTATTCGCGCAATTGCCGTCGTTCAAAAAGGCGGCCTGAAAAACAAAAGACCCCATTCTCCGTTAGGCAAAGCCTTGTGAGAATGGGGTCTATTTTTTTGGCAGAAGAAATTAGGCCGAAAGCTTGGCCAGAATCTCGTCGGAGACTTCGAAGTTCGAGTAGACGTTCTGCACGTCGTCATCATCTTCCAGGCTGTCGATGAGCTTCATCAGCGACTGTGCCTTTTCTTCGTCGACCGGCACATTGTTCTGGGCACGCCAGATCGCCTTGACGGTTTCGGCTTCGCCAAGCGTCGCTTCGAGCGCCTTGGCGACTTCGTTCATCGCTTCGAAACCGCAGATGATGGTGTGGCCTTCTTCGTCGCTCTCGACATCGTCGGCGCCGGCTTCGATGGCGGCTTCCATCACCTTATCGGCATCGCCGACCTCGGGCTTGTAGGTGATTTCGCCGACATGGTCGAAGGAGAAGGAGACGGAACCAGTTTCGCCGAGCGCGCCGCCAGCCTTGGTGAAGATCGAACGGACGTTCGACGCGGTGCGGTTGCGATTGTCGGTCAGAGCCTCGACGATGATCGCCGTGCCGCCCGGGCCGTAGCCCTCATAACGGACCGCATCGTAATTCTCGGTGTCCGCGCCGGAGGCTTTCTTGATGGCGCGATCGATATTGTCCTTCGGCATCGACTGCGCCTTGGCGTTCTGGATCGCCAGGCGCAAACTTGCGTTCATGCTCGGATCAGGCAGACCCGTTTTGGCGGCGACAGTGATTTCACGCGCCAGCTTGGAGAACATTTTCGAACGCACGGAGTCCTGACGGCCCTTGCGATGCATGATGTTTTTAAACTGTGAATGGCCAGCCATGGCACCCCTGTTCACGTCTTTTGTTGGGAATGGGCCGCCTTATAAGAGCGAAGTGGCTTTCATTCAAGCAAAAAGCCCGCGATGACGCCCACGACAGGGCGCCCGGCAGCGATATCCTTCGAAGGTGTGCCCGGGCGGAGGGAGAGGGCCGCCCGGGCATCGTGCTGATCGGCTCAAAGCCCCTTCAGCACGTAAATCAGCGGCTTTCGCGGCAGCGTTTTCAGCGAAATCGTGGTGCTTGCGGTCGGCGCATAGGCTACGTCGAAATCCGGACCGAACATCGTCAGGAATTGCTGTATCGGCGGTCCCCAGCGATGCATGGGCAGAATGAGCGACGAACGCAGCCGCTTCACCACCCGGCTCATGCTATCCGCGCCCATGGTAAGGCCGCCATCGACCGGCACCATGACGACATCGAGCCGGCCGATCTCGGCATATTGCTTGTCGTTGAGCTCGAAATGCAGGTGGCCAAGATGGCCAATGCAAAGGCCCGCCACTTCGAAGATGAAGATCGAATTGCCGTTCGCCTCGACGCCTCCCGACAGGGAGCGGATATCGGTCACCACATTGCGGATCAGCGTATCGCCGACGGTCAAATTGATCTTCGCCGGCTCGCCGGGCGTATCGCTCCAGCCGTGCAGCACATATTTGATCGCCGGGTCCGGCGTCAGCGTGTAATGGCTCGGATGCGCCTTGTTCATCGTAACGACATCAGGCGTATGGGGCGGTGGGAAGACGCCGCTGAAATCAGTCGCGATCGACACGCCGCCGGGAGTCTCGATGAAGAGAGTGGCATGACCGAGGAAAGTGATTTTTACATCGCMGCCGACGGAATCGTTGGCCGGCGTCGGGGCTGAACCGGTAAAGCTGGCAAATGTCGCCTGCGGCAGCGACTGCGCGACGGCCTGACATTGGCTGACATGTGGGCGGGAAGGTCTCTCCTGGGCGTCTGCGACACTGCAACCTGCCACAGTGAGCAGGAAGATCACAGCGAAGACGGGAAATCGCAGCATCATGCCACCCTTTCAGCTCCACAGAGGGCGAAGGATGCGGCATGGCCTGAGGTACGTCCAGCGGCAATCCCGATCGGATTGCTCACAATCGCGTCATCGCCGCCGGGCGGTCAGCGGCTGGGCTAACGCCAGAATTCCGGAATGGTCTCGGCCAGGCGCGGTCCAATCCTGAGAGGCGCGATCTTTTCGGCAAGCCCCGTCGCATCCGATATCTCGACACCGACGCCGCAGATGGTGGCCGGGCCGGAAGCGGCCTCGAAACKACCCTTCGGCATCTTCGAAATGAAACGGTTGAGCGGCTCTTCCTTTTCCATGCCAAGCGACGAATCGTAATCGCCGCACATGCCGGCATCCGACATGTAGGCGGTGCCGCCGTTCAGGATCTGCGCGTCGGCAGTCGGCACATGCGTGTGCGTGCCGACGACGAAGCTGGCGCGGCCATCGACGAAATGGCCGAAACACTGCTTTTCGCTGGTCGCTTCGGCATGGAAATCGAACACGATGGCGTCCGCCTGCTCCTTCAGCGGGCAGGCATCGAGGATCGCTTCCGCCGACTTGAACGGATCGTCCAGTTCCGGATGCATGAAGACGCGGCCCATGATATTGGCAACGAGTACGCGGGCGCCATTGCGGGCATAATAGATGCCGGAACCACGACCGGGTGTGCCGGCAGGATAATTGGCGGGGCGCAGGAACTGATCATGGCGCTCGCAGAACACCACCGCTTCCTTCTGATCCCAGACGTGATTGCCCGTCGTCACCACATCGGCGCCGGCATTGATCGTTTCCAGAAAAATGTCCTCAGTGATGCCGAAGCCGCCGGCGGCGTTCTCGCCATTGACGATGACGAAGTCGAGCTTCAGATCGGAGATGAGGCCCGGCAGGCGATCCCAAACCGCAACCCGTCCGGTCTTGCCGACCATGTCACCTAAAAATAGCAGCCGCATTTCCTATCCAATCTCTACGGAGACGAAATTGAGTCCGCTCTCGGTCAAAATCGCGTCCAGGCGGACATCATGCGGCTCAGCCGGTACTGATGGCACTTCTTGGCAATCGAATGCAATGCCGATCAACCGTGGATTCAGCCCTTTTTGCTGCAATCGATCGATGGCGCGGTCGTAATAGCCCGCGCCGTAGCCAATACGATGGCCGGTATTGTCGAAAGCCGAAAGCGGCACCAGCATAATATGCGGGTCCAACACCGCAGCCTCTGGCCCCGGCCCTGCTGTGCCAAAGCCGCTGGAAACGAGCGGCGCACCCGCAACGAGTTCGCGAAAAACGATGGTGCGTTTGTCGAGGATGACCGGCACGCAGAGCCTTGCACCCCGCTCGCGCAGCCGCGCCATCAGCGGCCGTATATCCACTTCGGATCGGATCGGCAGGAAGCCGGATATGATCTCTCCGGGTTGAAACTCGATCGCATCGCCGGCATGCGCGAGCATCGCCAGCCCCTTTTCGATACGCTCATCGGGAGAAATGGCATCACGCGCTGCCAGGCGCTCGGTGCGATATAGGGTTTTCAGCTCTTTGGGGGTCATCGGGCTTTCGTGGATTTCGACAATATCACGAAAACATAATGAGCTGGCGGCCCATTGCAATGCGTGAACGCGACATGCGGTGATTGCATGCTCGCCAGTCGGACGTCAACCGTCCCGGCGCATCACCGAAATCCCGCCATCTCCATCGACATGCGCTCGAACATTCTCATAGTTCAGCAGCGTCGGATGATTGGTATCGACCGGATGGGAATGCGTCGCCGTAATCACCATGACGTCGGCGCCAGCGGATTCGCCCGCCCTGATGCCGGCCATCACGTCTTCGAAAACCAGGCAATCGGACGGTCGCAGACCGAGGCGCTCAGCGCCGAGAATGTAGCATTGCGGATCGGGCTTGCCGATCTTGACGTCTTCGGCGGTGACGATGAAGCGTGGAACCGGGATGCCGGCGGCGGCAAGGCGCGCCAGGGCAAGCCGATGTGGCGAGGAAGTGACGATCGCCCAGCGCTCCGGCGGCAGCGAGGCTAGGAATTCGATGGCACCCGGCAGAGGCACCACGCCTTCCACGTCGGCGATTTCCGCTTCCATGATCAACATCGACTCCGCTACCGGATCGACGCCCGGCAGGTTGAGCCGGCCGATCGTATCGACGCCGCGCGCACCGTGCATGGTCGGCATGAACGCCTCAACATCCAGCCCCTTGCCGCGCGCCCAATCCCCCCAGACACGCTCGGCGGCAGCGATCGAATTGATGATCGTGCCATCCATGTCKAACAGGAATCCGGAATAGCTTTTGTCAAAGGCGAAAGACGGTGCGGCGGACAAGGTTAGTCCCTTTCGGTTTGGCGGGATCAGTCGGCGAGCCAGGGCTCACTCACGATATCTCTGCTCCGACTACCGACAGCGGCGGCAAGAAGCAAATGAATGCTGGATGGCAGGTGGGAAAACGCCGGCTCACCGAGCTCTGGCATATCCATCATCGCGGCAGGATGCGCGACGGAGCAGACCGCCGCGCATAGCGCTATATTATTCGCCGAGCCGGCTCTTCAGACCGTCGATGATATGATTGGCCAGCGCCTCGTAGTCGTCATCGAAATGGTGGCCACCATCCATGGCGATGACTTCGGCGCCCGTGCCCTTTAGCGAAGGGCAGGCGACGTCCTCGTCGTCATCCTTGCCGTAGATGCATTGAACCGTCTTCGGATTGATAGACTTGAGATCGGCGAGGGGATCGCCGCCTTTGCCTTCGCTCTCGGCGCCGAGCCAGCCCATGACCGAGATCACATAGTCGACTTTGCGCGACAGCGACAGCAGCGACATCTGCACGATCTTGTCCTTATCCGCCTGCTTCAGGCGGTTGTAGCTCGCCGGCAGCACGTCGGCGCCGAAGGAATAGCCGATCAGCACCACATGCTTCACCTTGAAGCGCTTGGTGTAGTACTGGATCATGCGGGCGAGATCGTCGGCCGTCTGCTGCGGATCGCGCTCCGACCAGAAGTAGTGCAGTGAATCGACACCAACGACGGGGATGCCCTGGTCCTGCAGATAGCTGCCGACCTCTTTATCGATATCGCGCCAGCCGCCATCCCCGGAATAGACGATCGCCAGCGTGTCTTCCGTCGGCTTGGTGTTCATGACATCGACCGGCAGGCCGAGCGGCGACTTTTCACTGTCGATCGTCTTCATCAGATCCACCAGCCCGTCGCTCAGCGCCGCATAGGCGTCATCCTGGTCGGAATCAGTGACCTTGACGTCTGGATGCTCCTTCTGGATCTCCTCGACATGATCGCGTCCATCCTTGGGAGCCTTCGAGGTGAAGGTGGCAAGAATCGGGTTTGGCAGCGCGCCGTCTTGCAGGCCGAAGGACACCATGTCGCCATCGGTCTTCTTTTCGGCCGGCGTGCAAAGCTCCTGCTTCAGCGCGATGCCGAAGGTCGGATCGACAGCAAGCGTGCCGGCCACGGTGGCGTCGGGGGTCTGGGCGGCGATGGTCATCGCCATGGCGCCGCCGGCGCCGACACCGGCGATGACAGGCAATTCATAGGTGCTGTCGGCAAGGGAGCGCTGCACCTGCTGGCTCAGCGACTCCAGATCGGAGACCATGTAGATACAGCCGTCATTCTGGCTGACGTCATACTTGTTGAGCGACGCCAGGAAGGACGGATAGTCGATACCGATGACCAGGGTACCATTGGCGACGAGCTTGTCGGCAACGCCCTTTTCCTTGTCGCCCCAGCCGCTGGCGTCGGAGATCAGAACGACCTCGCTCGTCACCTTACCCTGCGGACGCATGATATGCGGCGGGGAGATCATGCCGAGATCGTATTTGGTGCCGTCCTCGTCCGCTTTCGCCGCGCCTGATGCCAGTAGGCCCGTTGTCAACATGAATGCGAAAGCGAATGACATTGCGTATTTCAAGATCATTTCCTCACGACCCCCTTAAGTCCGCCCCCGATGAGGAATGTGGCATCCATCAACGCGATCATTGGACTGACACCTCCCGAAACGGCTAGGTAACGTGGCTGCCATTCGGGATGAAATTTGGATTTGAAGGCACGAAGCCCTTTGAAATTGTAGTAGCGTTCGCCGTGTTCGAAGACAGTTCCGCCGACCCTGTCCCAAACCGGCGCCGATTCCCGCCTCGACATGCCCGATAGCGGCGCCATGCCGAGGTTAAAGCGCTGGAAGCCCTGCTCCTTCAGATACTCGAGAATCTGCACGAACAAAAAATCCATCGACCCCTTCGGCGCATCGGGCGAAAAGCGCATCAGATCGACGGAGCCCTCTTCTTTGGTCTCCGTCATCAGGATGTTTGCGAAAGCAACGATCTTACCATCCTTCTTCAACACGCCTACCGGCTGCGACACGACATAGTCGGGATCGAAAGCGCCAAGCGAAAAACCCTTTTCCTTGGCGTTGTGATCGGCAAGCCATGATTCCGAAACTTCGGCAAGCTGATCGATGACATCGGGCACATGCTGCGGCTCGATAACGGCAAATTCTAGTCCATCACGCACGGCACGGCTCGCCGTCTGGCGAAGATTGGCCCATTTGCCGCCCTTCAGCTCGAAATTCGCGAGATTKACCACCGCCAGCTCGCCGAGCTTGAAAGCACGCAAACCGGCATCGGCGCAATAGGACAAAAGTGTCGGCGATATCTGATAGAACACCGAACGACAGCCGGCCGAACGGGCAGCTTCGACGAAGCGCCAGACAAGCTCCGGCAGCGCGTGCCGAGGCCCGATCGGATCGAACAGCGCGATCCACGAACGGCCCTGCTTGCCATACATGATGAAAGCATCGCCCTTTTCGGAGAACATGATGCTTTTATCGCTCATGCGCACGAGATTGGCGTCGGCGACGCCTTGCTTGCGCACGATTTCAACGGCTCGTTCGACGGCATGGTCGGAAACCGGCTCCAGGCGCGCGGTAGCCGGCCGCAACAGGCTAAAGATCGCGATCGCAGATGACACGATGGAGATGCCGAGCACKGCACGAAGCCCGCGCGGCGCCTCTTCGGTAAATTCGAACTGCCACCAGAGCTGGTTGCTGTAATCCACGTCGCGATAGACGAAAAACAGGATGACAACGGCGCCGATGCAGATCACGGCGATTGCCGTCAACCATCCGCCCGTCAAAGCTTGGTTGAGCAGCGAAGCCGGGCGTGTGAACAACCGGCGGCTGACGACGAGGCCGAAAACGAGGAAGGCGAGAAGCGCAGCCTCGACCACCGCGATGGCCTTCAGCAGCGAGAACAGCAGCGCAAAGACCGCCGAGATGATCGAAACCCACCAGGCGCCATCGAGACGCTGGCCGAGGCCGCGGGCAGCAACKATCATCGCCAGGCCGAGAAGGCTGGAGATAAAGTGCGCGCTTTCGACGAGCGACAGCGGCAGAAAGCTGGAAAGAAATTCGAGGTTCCTGTCCGGCGTCGGCGTCACGCTCGAAAACACCAGCATCATGCCCAGCAGAAGCGCGAAGGTCGACAGCAACTGCGGCATCAGCCGACCGCCGATACGCCGCATGCTGGAAGCGGCCGGGTGGTCGACGAAACGACGCAGCTCCGCCGCCGAAACCGCAAGGATCGCGATCGCCAGCGGGATGACGTTGTAGATGACGCGGTAGAGAACCAGAGAACCGAGAACGGCGTCAGCGTTCACGGAGCTGCCGAGCCACGCGATGATGATCGTCTCGAAAACGCCGAAACCGGCCGGAACGTGGCTGAGCACGCCGAGGCCGACAGCGATGGCGTAGATCGCGAAGAAGCCGGGCCAGCCGATGGCCGAATCCGGCAGCAAGACGTAGAGCACGGAGGCCGACGCGGCGATGTCGACCGCGGTCACCAGGAATTGGCGCGACCAGGTCAGCGAATCCGGCAGTCGGATGGCGATCGGCCCGATCCGAACCTCGCGGCCATTGCGGCCCACGATGATCACTATGGCCAGCGCTGCGAGAATAGCACCGGCGATCAGACGCAGCCACAGGCCGTCGACGTTGATCAGCGGGCCGATCTCATCGGCGATGATCATCAGCGCGATGGCACCGACGGCGGCAAGCCCAAGGCCGAAGGCAAGCGTCACGAAAGCGATGACACGGGTAATGTCGTCCGGGGCCAGACCGAGCCGGGTATAGGCGCGATAGCGGATGGCGCCGGCGCTGAGCGCACCGAAGCCGGCGGTGTTGCCGACGGCATAGGCGCTGAAGGAGGTCAGTGCCACATGCGGGAACGACAGCCGTTTGCCGATATATTCCAGCGCGTTCTGATCATAGAAGATCAGCGAAAAGAAGCTGAGACCCGTAAAGAACAGGGCAAGCAGGATGGACGAGACTTTCGTCGTCGCCAGCGCATGCACCACATCGTCATAGCGCACTTCGTTCGTCAGATCGAAGATCGCATAGGCGGCGATACCGAAGACGGCAACGGTGAGGATAGCGACGATCAGCGTGCGATTGCGGTTCAAGAATCCGCTTATGCCACCGCGCGCTTCCAGTTCCTCATCGGCTTTTTCCAGATCGATTGGGGTCGACATGCTCTACCTGTTTGAATTGGCTTTCGCCGGTCCCGTTTGCTCGGATATGCAGTAACGGTAGTCTGCATCTTCGTGTTACCGCCTGCACTTCTTACGACGGGCTCTTTTTCTCGAGCGCTCCCATCATTCTGAATTTGGGCAATTTTGGCGCAGGACCCGTTCCGCCAGCAATGAATCTGTTATTATTTAAAGGAATTTGTCATTCACCCGGATTTTGAGCTTATCCACACAGAAAAGTGAACAGTGTGACCTGCAATCAACGCAGCTCTCTATCAGGAAATTCCAGCTAGTCACACCTGCCGATGCATCTTTTTGACGATCGTATCTTCCAAATCCGGCACACGTTGCGTTCCCGAGCGCAGCTCGAGCTTGTCGACCCGCTCCAATCTTTGGCGATATTCATCGGTTTGGTGGCCGGTTATGTGCTTTATTCGGCTGGAAGCGCGACCGACGCGGTCGCCTCGACAACTATCCATGGCGCGCAGGCTGACGCAGAGTTTGCACGCTTGGCACCGGGGGTAAGCGCTTGCACTGGTCTTCTCGGCGGCAACGCGCCGCCGGGAAGCTTGCGCGGTTGAGACGGTGAACGGTGAGCAGCGTATGAGCGCTGCCTGTTGCCTCATCGATCCGGCGCCTCCGCAGGCTCGCCGCGCATTTCGCTCAGGAAGAATCCCTCGCGCAGATTGATGTCGTACTCGACGAAAGCCTTCATGCAGCAAAGCATCTGCGTCCAGCCCTCGCAATTCAAATAGGTGCCGCGCCGCCCGGCTGCGTCCTCGCGCCAGCCGGATTCCTCGATCGTCACCAGGGTACCGCCATCCTCCAGCGGTTCGAACGTCATCTCCACCTTGGTCCTGTAGCGCGCTCCGTCTTCGCCGGTGCCGCCTTCCCAGTGAAAGACGATCCGTCGGTCGGGCTTCACCTCGCTGACCTCGACCGGCGCGTTTTTCCACCAGATCACGGTCGTTCCTGCCACGAGCGGCGCGCTGGCGCCGCCGACGGTGGTGAAATAGCTCGAAAGCTTCTTCGGATTGACAACTGCATCGAAGACCTCATCCACCTTGCGGCCGATGCGTCCCGAAAGACGAACATTCAACGTCATGGTTTTCCTCCGCTGTGCTCATCTCCATTGCGATCAAGGTCATTATGTTATAAAAACATAACATGTCAAGCGAATCGGACAGCGACCTCATTTTCAAAGCCCTGGCGCACCGCCGTAGGCGCGAAATCCTCGACATGCTCAAGGAGGCACCGAGGACGACCGGCATGCTCTGCGAGACTTTTGCGGATATGGACCGCTGCACGGTGATGCAGCATCTGAAGGTGCTGGAAGAGGCTGATTTGGTAATTGCCAAGAAGGAGGGTCGTGAGCGCTGGAATCATCTCAACAGCCTGCCGATCAAGCAGATTCACGACCGGTGGATCAGCGCCTATGCCGGCCACGCATTATCGATCCTTGACCGGCTGAAAAGCGATCTTGAAGGCTGAGGTTACAGGGGCCTTATGCGCTGGCGCGCCGCGCGATCAGCTTTTTGCGTTCCGACCCAGGAGTGTCTTCAGCTTCTCGCCGGTTCCGTCCTCATCCAGCGGCGTATAGACGACCAGCTTCATATCCGGCCGGTCGATGACGGCAAGTGCCGTATATTCGAACGTCATCAGCCCGCCCTGCGGATGGCGCAAGCGCTTGTAGCCTGCGAGCGGCCGCAGCACTTCCTGTTTCGGCCACCAGGCGCGAAATTCCGGGCTTGTCTGCGTCAACGTAGCGATCAGCCGTTCGAAGTCGGGATCGCCTGCGTAGCGCGCGCTGTCAGCGCGGAACATGGCGAGCGAATTTGCCGCCACGATCTCCCAATCGACCAACAGCTCGCGGTGCGCAGGATCGGTAAATACCCGATGGACGCTATTGCGCGCATCGCCTTGCAACGCGCCGTAATCGCCGAAAAGAGCCACCGCCGCCGAATTCCAGGCAAGCACATCCCAGCGCCGGCCGAGGACATAGGCGGGTTGGCCGGTGAGGCTCGCAAGCATCCGCCGCAGGGATTCCGGCACCTCTTCCGGCCCGCGCGAAGGAATTTCCGCCGACGGCCGATCGCTTAAGGTGAAGAGATGCCGTCGTTCCGCAGGGTCCAGCCGCAATGCATCGGCAAGCGCCGACAGCACTTCCGCCGAAGCACGCACATCCCGCCCCTGCTCCAGCCAGGTGTACCAGGTGGCTCCGACGCCTGCGAGAAGCGCCACTTCCTCGCGTCGCAACCCCGGCGTCCGCCGGCGAAATCCATCCGGCAGACCCACGCTTGCCGGCGTCAGCTTCTCCCGGCGAGATCGAAGAAAAGCGCCGAACTCACGGCGTTTAGCTTCGAGAACGGTCTGGTTTTGATTGATGGTCATGGCTCATCATAGCAGGATGAATACTAGGATAAAACCGGAACTGTTTGCCGCTTTCGCAAACTGCCAAATATCACTGCATGGATGAAATGGAGGTGATTGCGATGGACATGAGCGGCAAGACGATCCTGATCACCGGCTCGACAGACGGCGTCGGCCGCCGGGTTGCCGAAAGGCTTGCTGTATCGGGCGCTATGGTGCTGGTGCATGGACGCGATAAGGCGCGCGGCGAGAGCCTGCTTTCCAATATTCATAATGCGGGCGGAAAAGCCGCCTTTTATCCCGCCGATCTTTCATCGCTCGACGAGGTCCGTGTCCTCGCAGACGCGATCAAGCGCGACCATGATCGCCTCGACATTCTGATCAACAATGCCGGTGTCGGCACCAGCAGCGGCAATGCCGGGCGCCAGGTCAGCCGTGACGGGCACGAGTTGCGCTTTGCGGTGAACTATCTTGCCGGCTTCCTGCTGACGCGCAGCCTGCTGCCGCTGTTGAAGGCGAGCAGCTCGGCCCGCATCGTCAACGTTTCCTCGGCTGGCCAGCAGCCGATCGACTTCTCCGATGTCATGCTGACGCGTGGCTATAGCGGCGTGCGCGCCTATTGCCAGAGCAAGCTGGCGCAGATCATGTTCACGTTCGATCTCGCCGAGGAACTGGCAGGCACCGGCGTCACCGTTAATTGCCTGCACCCCGCGACTTACATGGACACGACCATGGTGCGCCAGGCAGGCGTGACACCCTTGAGCACAGTCGACCAAGGCGCCAACGCCATTCTCAACTTGGCAGCAGCCTCCAACCTCGAAGGACGCACCGGCCTCTATTACGACGGGCAGCGCCCCTCCCGCGCCAACGCCCAGGCCTATGACGCGACAGCACGCAAACGGCCGCGCGCCCTCAGCTACGACCTCACCGGTCTCGCCTGAGCGACCCCGACATCTCCGCCATCAATCATCCAACAAGGAGACGAACCATGTCATCCCAACACGCCGTCATCATTGGCGGCTCATCCGGCATCGGCCTTGCGACCGCCGCCCATCTTCTCGAAAAAGGATATCGGGTGACCATTACAGGTCGCGACGAGGCAAAGCTTCGGGCAGCGCAAAACCTCTCGGGCGATGTCGCGACGATCGTCATGGACGCCGCCGACGTCACTGGTCTTGCCGGAATTTTCCAGACGATCGGGCCTTTCGATCATCTCGTCCTGGCACTCGGCGGCGGCAATGGCGGTGGCCCCTTCGCAACCGTCGACCTTGCCGATCTCAAGAAGGGTTTCGAGCAGAAGACGATGGCGCATTTTGCCTGCGCTCAGGCTTGTCTTCCCTATCTCTCAAAGGAAGGCAGCATCACCTTCGTCTCCGCCGTCTCAGCCCAGGCGGCCTTACCGGGAACAGCAGGGCTTGCAGCCGTCAACGCCGCAATCGCCGCCCTTGCGCCAGTTCTTGCCGTCGAACTCAAGCCGATCCGGGTGAACTGCGTCTCGCCCGGCGTCGTTGACACGCCGTGGTGGGATTTCCTCGGCGAAGAACAGAAGGCGCCAGCCTTTGCCGGCTTCGCCGCACGTACGCCGGTTGGACGTGTCGGGCGCCCGCGGGAGATCGCCGAAGCCATCGCCTTCCTGATCAGCAACGGCTTCACCAGCGGCCACACGCTGATCTGCGACGGCGGCATCCGTCTCGGTCAATAACCGCGAGCGCGCCGTTGCCGATCATCCACGGCAATGGCTTCTTCATTTGCCGCCGACATCCGCCTGCAGATGCGTCAGGATATCGATGAGTTCCGGCGCCATGTCCCGGATTTCCCGCAGATGGATGGCCGTCAGCCGACGCAGGATCTCTTCGGATTTTTCCGTCAGCCGCAGCGTTTGCCGGCGCTTGTCGGCGGGATCGGGATGGCGGGTGACATAGCCGGCATCGATCAGCCGGCCGACCAATTCGGTCGCCGTATGGGGTGCGATCAGCAGCCGTTCCGCCAACATGCCGATGGTCATCGTCTCGTTCTCTGGGTTGCCCTTAATCGCCAGAAGCGCCTGATGCTGCTGCGGCGGCAGTCCCTCCTGATGGGCAGCGGAGGTGCTGAAATCCATGAATTTGCGGAGCGTGTAGCGCAGTGTCGCCAGAGCCTCGTAATCCGCCTGCGATAGCGTTTCATCCAAATCCCGCGCCACTTCCATCTTCCTCACAAATACATTCTGTTTTCAGCCGTTGATTTATATCGCATTACGATATAATTGCCATTGCAGTTTCGGCCAATTTGCCGCCGCGCTTTAGCACAGAAAGCATTCCATGCAGGATATCAACGTACATCATCGGCCCGCCCATGATTTCTCGGGTGGCGCTTCGCGGAAAGACAATGGGGATTTCACGACGGACAAGCGCGTCCTGGTGCTTGCGGCCATGGCGCTGGTCGTGGGCACCGGCGGCGCTCTCTCGGCCTGGGTGCTGATCAACCTCATCGCGCTTGTCACCAACGCCGTCTGGCTGTTCAAGATCAGCGTCGAACCGCTGTCGCTCGGCACCGTCGCCCGCTCCCCCTGGATGGTGGCCGCGCCCATCATCGGTGGCCTCGTCATCGGCCTGATGGCGCGCTACGGCTCGGAAAAGATCCGCGGCCACGGCATTCCGGAAGCGATCGAGGCGATCCTGATCGGCGGCAGCCGCATGTCGCCGAAAGTGGCCGTGCTGAAGCCACTCTCTTCCGCCATCTCGATCGGCACGKGCGGCCCGTTCGGCGCGGAAGGGCCGATCATCATGACCGGCGGCGCCATCGGCTCGCTGTTCGCCCAGTTCTTTCATCTGAGCGCTGCCGAGCGCAAGACGCTGCTGGTCGCGGGCGCCGCCGCCGGCATGACCGCAATCTTCGGCTCGCCCATCGCCGCCGTCATGCTGGCTGTCGAACTGCTGCTGTTCGAATGGAAGCCGCGCAGCTTCATCCCGGTGGTAATCGCATCCTGTGTCTCCATCGCCTGGCGGCCCCTGCTCATTGGCAGCGGCCCGCTCTTTCCGGCCCATTTCGACATGCAGCTAAGCTGGTGGGGCATCCTGCTGGCCGCCGGCCTMGGCATTGTCTCCGGCCTGCAATCCGGCCTTTTGACGACGCTGCTCTACCGCATCGAAGACGCCTTCGAGAAACTGCCTATCCATTGGATGTGGTGGCCCGCACTCGGCGGCCTCGTCGTCGGTCTCGGCGGGCTGATCGAGCCGCGCGCGCTCGGCGTCGGCTATGACATCATCTCCGATCTGCTGAACGACCATGTCGTCGCGATTGCCGTAGTTGCCATTCTCTTGGTCAAGGCCGGTATCTGGCTGGTCGCCTTGTCGTCGGGAACGTCGGGCGGCGTGCTTGCGCCGCTTCTCATCCTCGGCGGCACGCTCGGTTGGCTTATCGGCCTCGTCCTGCCCGGAGATCCCGGCTTTTGGGCGCTGCTCGGCATGGCCGCGATGATGGGCGGCACGATGCGCGCGCCGCTGACCGGCACCTTCTTCGCCATCGAATTGACCGGCGACATGCATGCGCTCGTGCCGCTGCTTGCCGCCACGGTCGCAGCTTACGCGGTCACCGTGTTGCTGTTGAAGCGCTCGATCCTGACGGAAAAGATCGCGCGCCGCGGCCAGCACATCACGCGCGAATACGGCATAGATCCGTTCGAACTGACCCGCGCTGCCGACATCATGATTGCGAAGGTGGATACGCTTCCCGCCGCGATGCAGGCGGCAGAGGCACTAAAGCAGTTGACGGAGCAGCCGGATGCCCATCGCTTTTATCCCGTCGTCGAGACCGACGGGCGTCTAGTCGGCATGATCTCTCGCGCCGATGCCTTGAGATGGCAGGGCCAACCCGATCTCGCCGGCCAGACACTCTATGATCTGATCTCGGATACATCCATTCCGGTCGCTCATCCCGAAGACACGGTTGGCCGCGTCGCCGATATCATGATCCATGCCGATACCGGCCGCGTTCCCGTCGTCGATGAGCGGACCGGCGTCCTTGTCGGCCTCATCGCCCGTAAGGACCTGCTGCGCCTGCGCAGCGCGGCCAACCGCTCTGAATTCGAGCGCGGCGCCTATCTCGGAGCGAAACGTTAAGGGGAGGAGCGGCGTCAGCGGGGCAACAAGAACCCTGCGGCGCTGCCTGTTCTTTAAGGTCGAGAAAGAAAGAGCGATCCACGACGACCGATGGATGTTTACGATCCTGGGCGCCTACAAACGTAGGTGGGCACCGTGTGTCCAGGCCCACGGGCCTGGTCAGGGACAGCTCCCTTTGGATCGAGTATGGCCCCAGGGATTGTGGTTCCTGTCGGGAAGCGCAGACCGCAAATCCTATATAAAGACAATTCTCGCCTTGTACCAGAGGGTGCCACGACGCAATCCCTGTAAATAAAGGAAAGCCTCAGTTCGGCTCGGCACTCGGACGAACCGCCAGTTTCTCGGTGATGCCGCGAATGCGCATCGTCACTTCGTCGATGACGGTCGCGAGCGTCTCCTCGCTGCGGGCATTGGCCGCAAGCACGGTGTCACGGTTGCTGCGCAGGTTTTCGAGTTCGGCTTCCAGCGCCGAGACACGGCGCGTCAATTCCGCCACCTCGTCCATGATCATGATGCCGGCCATGACGGTGACACGCAGATCGCCGATCTCGCCGAACTGGCTCTTCAGATGCATGACATAGCGGTCGAAGCGGGTGGCGAGATCCGTCAGATGCTCTTCCTGCCCTTCTTCGCAGGCCATGCGATAGGCCTTGCCGTCGATCGTTACCGTTACCTGCGCCATCAGACTTTCCGATCATTGCCGCGGATCGCGACGGCTGCGTCCCAAGGGATCAGCGGTCGAGCACGGCTCTTATGGTTTCCATCGCCGTCACAAGCCGGCGCGAGACTTCGCGATTGACTTCTTCGAGCCGGTTCGCCCGGAACTCGGCCTGGTCGAGTTCCTGCGCGAGCCGCGAGCGATCCGCATGCACCCGGCGAACTTCGCCTTCGACATCGCTTTGCGCGCGTTCACGTTCAAACCGCCCGTCGACGGCGCCTTCCAAAGTCGAAAGCGCCTGGCGCAACTGAGCGAGCGCCACATCCACCGTTTTGCCTGAGGGTGTCATGCCTCTCGATTCCCCGTGCAAGGCCCGAATCAAAATATCCGGCCACTCGACTGATTTCGCAACAATATTCAACTCAGCAACTGAACGTCAATAAAGGCCGCCATGCGGCAGGGGGCCTAATCTGTGGATGAAGGTCTCCTTTATGACTTAGGCGGGCTTTGTCTTGCCCATGTCGTCTTTTGTATAAGCCGACGGGCAAATGTCGAAAAATTGCCGCACCACCCCCTGATCGGCCCGTGGATTTATTGACTTGCTCGCCCTAACTGCTATGTCTCAGCCGCCTGAGGCAGTAGTGAAAACGGAGTTTGTAAAGACTTCTCCGTTTCGGCCGCCTTTCAACCGGTGGCCCAGCCTCCCAAGCGTGTGGCCATCCCCCGAACCCGGAACCCTGCGGAAAAACCATGATCTCTCGCGAACAACACGACCGGATGGCGAATGCGATCCGTTTCCTTGCCATGGATGCTGTCGAGAAGGCCAATTCCGGTMACCCCGGTCTACCGATGGGGATGGCGGATGTCGCCACTGTTCTCTTTAGCAAATATCTGCGCTTCGACCCGAAGCATCCGCACTGGCCGAACCGTGACCGCTTCGTGCTTTCGGCCGGCCATGGCTCCATGCTGCTCTATTCGCTGCTGTACTTGACCGGCTATCCGGACATGTCGGTCGAAGACCTCAAGCAATTCCGTCAGCTAGGTTCCAAGACCGCCGGCCATCCGGAATATGGTCATGCCACCGGTATCGAAACCACCACCGGTCCGCTTGGCCAGGGCATTGCCAACTCGGTCGGCATGGCGATCGCCGAGCGCAAGCTGCGTGAAGAATTCGGCGCCGATCTCATGGATCACCATACCTATGTCATGTGCGGCGACGGCTGCCTGATGGAAGGTATCAGCCATGAAGCGATTGCGCTCGCCGGCCACCTGAAGCTGAACAAGCTCATCCTCTTCTGGGACAACAACTCCATCACCATCGACGGCGCTGTTTCGCTTTCGGATTCGACCGATCAGGTCGCCCGCTTCAAGGCCGTTCACTGGAACACGATCGAAGTCGACGGCCATGATCAGGCCGCCATCGGCGCAGCTATCGAGGCCGCTCACCAGTCCGACCGCCCGACGCTGATCGCCTGCAAGACGATCATCGGCTTCGGCGCTCCGAACAAGCAGGGCACCCACAAGGTTCACGGCTCGCCGCTCGGCGCCGAGGAAATCGCAGCCACCCGCGTTGCGCTGAACTGGCCCTATGACGCTTTCGTCATTCCCGACGACCTCCTCACCGAATGGCGCGCTACCGGCGAGCGGTCTGTCGAGACCCGGATCGCCTGGGAAGGCCGCGTCGCGAACGCGGAGGCCGGCAAGAAGGCCGAATTCAACCGCCGCTTTACCGGCGAGCTGCCCGCTGGCTTCGATGCCGCCATCAGCGACTACAAGAAGAAGCTCGCCGAAACCAAGCCGACGCTCGCAACCCGCAAGGCATCGGAAGACGCGCTCGAAGTCATCAACGGCTTCCTGCCGGAAACACTCGGCGGTTCCGCCGACCTGACGCCGTCGAACAACACCAAGACCAGCCAGATGAAGTCGATCACCCCGACCGATTTCTCCGGCCGTTACGTCCACTGGGGCATTCGCGAGCACGGCATGGCCTCCGCCATGAACGGCATCGCGCTGCATGGCGGCCTGATCCCTTACTCCGGCGGCTTCCTCATCTTCTCGGACTATTGCCGTCCGCCGCTGCGTCTCGCCGCGCTGATGGGCATTCGTGCCATCCACGTTCTGACGCATGACTCGATCGGCGTCGGCGAAGACGGCCCGACCCACCAGCCCGTCGAACAGATCGCCGGCCTGCGCGCCATTCCGAACTTCCTGCTGTTCCGTCCGGCTGATGCCACTGAGACGGCGGAATGCTGGCAGCTCGCGATCAAGACGCAGAATCGTCCGTCCGGCCTCGCGCTGACCCGCCAGAACCTGCTCGCTGCGCGCACCGAATACAGCGAGAAGAACCTCTGCGAACAGGGCGCCTACACGCTMGTCGGCAAGGCCGATGCCAAGGTGACGATCTTCGCTTCGGGTTCCGAAGTCGAAATCGCCGTCGCCGCCCGCACAGCGCTGGAAGGCAAGGGTATTTCCACCCGCGTCGTTTCCGTTCCCTGCACGGAACTCTTCTTCGAGCAGCCGGACGCCTATCGCCAGGAAGTGCTCGGCAACTCGCCGGTCAAGATCGCCGTCGAAGCTGCCGTTCGCGAAGGCTGGGACGCATTCATCGGTCCGGAAGGTACCTTTATCGGCATGAAGAGCTTTGGCGCTTCCGCGCCCTACAAGGACGTTTACAAGCATTTCGGCATCACCACGGAAGCGGTTGTCGCCGCCGCCGAGGCAAAGCTTTCCTGAGGGCGTCGAAAGGCGCTCTCCATTTCAATAGAAATACCCTGAGTGAACGGGAGTGAACACACTATGACTGTAAAAGTTGCCATCAACGGTTTCGGCCGCATCGGCCGTAACGTTCTGCGCGCGATCGTCGAATCCGGCCGCACTGACATCGAAGTCGTTGCCATCAACGACCTCGGCCCGGTCGAGACCAATGCCCATCTGCTGCGTTACGATTCCATCCACGGCAAGTTCCCTGCCGAAGTGAAGGTCGAAGGCGACACCATCATCGTTGGCGGCGGCAAGCCGATCAAGGTCACCGCGATCAAGGATCCGGCAACCCTGCCGCATAAGGACCTCGGCGTCGACATCGCCATGGAATGCACGGGCATCTTCACGGCCCGCGACAAGGCCGCCGCTCATCTGACGGCCGGTGCCAAGCGCGTCATCGTTTCGGCTCCTGCTGACGGCGCCGACCTAACCGTCGTTTTCGGCGTCAACCACGACCAGCTCACCAAGGAGCACCTGGTCATCTCCAATGCGTCCTGCACCACGAACTGCCTGGTGCCGGTGGTCAAGGTTCTCGACGACGCCGTCGGCATCGACCACGGCTTCATGACGACCATCCACTCCTACACCGGCGACCAGCCGACGCTCGACACCATGCACAAGGACCTGTACCGCGCCCGCGCCGCGGCCCTGTCCATGATCCCGACCTCGACGGGCGCCGCAAAGGCGGTTGGTCTCGTTCTGCCGCACCTGAAGGGCAAGCTCGACGGCACGTCGATCCGCGTTCCGACCCCGAACGTCTCGGTTGTCGACTTCAAGTTCGTGTCCAAGAAGGCAACGACGGTCGGCGAAATCAACGAAGCCATCAAGGCTGCATCAAACGGCAAGCTGAAGGGCATCCTCGGCTACACCGACGAGCCGCTGGTTTCCCGCGACTTCAACCATGACAGCCACTCGTCGATCTTCGCGACCGACCAGACCAAGGTCATGGAAGGCAACTTCGTGCGCGTCCTGTCCTGGTACGACAACGAATGGGGCTTCTCCAGCCGCATGTCCGACACGGCCGTCGCTTTTGCCAAGCTGATCTGATCATGGCCTTCCGCCCTCTCCTTCCGACGACAGTCCGCTGGCGTCCCATGGAAGGAGACGGGCTGGAGCATCTGACGATCGCTCCCATCGACGCGGCCACCGGCGCAGCCATTCGCGCCTGTGGCACCATCATCGGCGGCCGCGGAGGTTCGCCCTATGGCGTCTTCTACCGCATCGATTGCGCAGCCGACTGGACCGTTCTCTCCTTCTCGATCGAAACCACCGATGGCCGGCGCCTCGCCCTGCTTTCCGACGGCAAAGGACATTGGCACACCGAAGAGGGCGTTGCCCTGCCGCAATTCGACAGCTGCATCGATATCGATCTCTATGGCTCCCCCTTCACCAACAGCCTGCCGATCCGCCGGCTTGAGCTGACGCCCGAAGCCGGAACGGCAAAGCTAGCCATGCTCTATATCCCGTCCGACAGCTTCGTGCCGGTGCGCGATGGCCAGCGCTACACCTGCATCACGCCGGAAAAACTCTATCGCTACGCCGCCGAAGACAGAGCTTTCACCGTCGACCTGCCGGTCGATGCGGATGGCCTGGTGATCGACTATCCGAGCTATTTCAAGCGTGTGGATGTTTGATGCGGCCGATCAAGCTGCGGCCTCAATATCGAACTCGACATGTATCCGATCATAGGGAAAGACGATGCCATCGTCTGTTCTGTCAATCACACCGTTGCGCAGCAAAAGCTCAACATCGGCATGGACGCCTTTGAAATCTCTGTCCACACGACGCGCTACCTCGCGCATGCTAATCGCCCCTTGCCCACTCATGACGCGCAGGATTTCAAGGCGTTTGGGCGCGAGGACGCGGTGCATCAGATCCCATGAAGCAAAGGCAAGGCTCTCATCCGCCGCCGTCTCCTGTCCGGACTCCACAGATTTCCACGCCTCTGCCGCACGGCTCAATGTTTCTTCCAACGTCTCTATTCTGACTTTAAGCGTTGTCATCGAACCATCCTTTCACGTCCTGCATGAAATCGGCGAGCAGTTTGTCGACATTCTCGAAGTGATATGACACCTCAGTATCACCCACATGCTTGTGGTCGCCCTTGCCGGCCTCGTTATCATAGCGCAACACACACGTACCTTCGACGACCAGCGCTAAACGGTATTTTATCGTGTGGAGGCTACCGCGCAGAGGAATTGGCACTTGCCAGATCACAATTTCGAAGAATGCTCCCTCACGGAGTTGGCGCCTTGTCTTCTGGATTAGCTTTGCTTCCATGATGGAATTCATACCATCAGTCGATATCGATGTAAATTATTCCATCATCTAAAAACATCTTGAATCTTCCCTCTCCCTGCCCTGCTATGGTCCAGATTTACAAATAAATTTTTCACAGGAATTCTCCCAAGACGTTCCGGACCGTTTCACTGTTCTGGTGAAACGCATCACATCATGAAGTCGCAATCGTCGGAGCGGGCATCGATCCAGCGCCTTCTCCGAATAATATTTGCATGTACTAATTTTAAGCGTGCGGCGGCATAGTGAGTGGGGAGAATTGCGAACGTTTCGGGCTTCGACCCGGCCAAGGGCGCGCGGGAAAGGGGAAAAAGGAGTGGAGGCATTTTACGTCGTCGTGCTGGTGAGCACGGTCCTAATTCTGTTGGCGGCCTTCTCGAGCCTGCTTGCCTTCCGTTTCGGCGCACCGTTGCTGCTGCTTTTTCTGATGATCGGCTTGATGGCCGGCACGGACGGACTCGGCATCGAATTCAGCAACAACTATCTTGCGTATATTCTCGGCTCGCTTGCGCTGGCCATCATCCTCTTTGATTCCGGATACGGCACGCCCATCCAGGCCTTCAAACTGGCAGCCGCGCCGGCCATGGCTCTGGCGTCTACCGGCGTTCTTGTCACGGCGGCACTCTTCGGCCTCGCTGCCACCTGGCTCCTTGGCTTTACCTGGCTGCAGGGCCTGCTTCTCGGCTCGATCGTGGCTTCGACGGATGCGGCCGCCGTTTTCTTCCTGCTGCGCATCGGCGGCATCAACATCCGCGACAAGGTGCGATCGACGCTGGAAGTCGAATCCGGCACCAATGATCCGATGGCGATCTTCCTGACGCTGGCGCTGGTCGAACTGCTGGCAAGCGGCGAAGGCTATCACGGCCTCAATCTCGTCATGCTCGCCACCTTCCTCCAGCAGATGGGTCTTGGCGTCATCCTCGGCTTGCTCGGCGGCATGATGATCGTGCTGATCGTCAGCCATCTGGAGACCGACCGCGGCCTGACGCCAATCTTCGTGCTGGCGCTCGCCCTTCTCGTCTTCTCCTTTACCGGCGCCGTCGGCGGCAGCGGCTTTCTCGCCGTCTACGTGGCCGGCATTTACGCCGGAAACCGCAAGATGCCGGCTTCGGCCAGCATCAAGCGCTTTCAGGATGGCCTGACCTGGCTGGCGCAAATCATCATGTTCCTCGTCCTCGGGCTGCTCGCCACGCCATCGCAATTTCCGGCAATCGCCCTCCCCGCGGTGGCGCTGGCGCTGTTCCTGATCTTCATCGCCCGGCCGGTCGCCGTCTGGCTCTGTCTGCTGCCTTTCGACTACACGCAACGGGAGACGGGGTTCGTCGCCTGGGTGGGCCTGCGCGGCGCCGTCTCCATCCTGCTCGCCATCATGCCGATCCTCGGCAATCTCGAGGGCGGCCACACCTATTTCAATGTCGCCTTCATCGTCGTGCTGGTGTCGCTGCTGGTTCAAGGCTGGACGATCAAACCGATGGCGCGTCGGCTCGGCCTCATCGTGCCGCCGCGCATGGGCGCAGTCGACAAAGTCGAGGTCGACCTCCCGGGCACGGTCAATCATGAGCTGCTTTCCTATCGCGTCGTCAAGGATAGTCCGGTTCTGCGCGGCGAACGCATTCCGCGCTGGGCCATGCCGTCGCTCGTCGTGCGGGACGGCAAGTCGATGCGCTATCAATATGCCGGGCGCCTGCGCGAGAACGATCTCGTCTATCTCTTCATCTCACCCAGCTATTCGCGCCTTCTCGACCGCCTGTTCGCCAGCCGCGCGCCGGTCGATCCGGATGATGCCGATTTCTTCGGCGCCTTCTCGATCTCGCCGCTGCGCCCTGCCGCCGATCTCGACGCGGCCTATGGACCAGGGCTTCTGAGCGAAGCGGAAAAGGGGCTGACCATCGCCGAGCTTATGCGTCAGCGCCTCGGCGGCAAGGCCGATTACGCCGATCGTGTCCGTCTGGGCGAGATTATCCTCATCGTCCGCGATCTCGATGAGAATGACCATATCCAGTCGGTCGGCATGTCGCTGGAAGCGCTGGAACCGCCGACGATCCTGCCGATTTTCATCAATCTCCACGATATTTTGAATGGTATTCGCGGCTTCCTGCGCCGGCGCCGCGAACACGCCGAAGAGGTGGTTTCAACCGATTCCAATACCGGCAAAAACGACGCCTGAACGCCTTGCGTCTCGCATCATCCGTAGTATGGTCGGCGCACTTCGCGGTACCAACAGCATTGGATCCTCCTCATGGCAGCCTTCAAAACCCTCGACAATCTCACCGACATCACCGGCAAGCGCGTGCTCGTGCGCGTCGACCTCAATGTGCCGGTCAAGGACGGCAAAGTCACCGATGCAACCCGTATCGAGCGCGTGGCACCGACCATTCTGGAATTGTCCAAAAAGGGCGCCAAGGTCATCCTGCTTGCCCATTTCGGCCGCCCGAAGGATGGCCCGTCGCCGGATCTGTCGCTTTCCCTGATCATCCCCGCAGTCGAAAAAGTGCTCGATCACGCCGTTCTCTTCGCATCCGATTGCATCGGCGCTCCGGCGGCCGACGCCATCGCCAAGATGAACGCTGGCGATATTCTACTGCTCGAAAACACCCGCTTCCATAAGGAAGAAGAGAAAAACGACGCTGCTTTTACGGAAAAGCTGGCTGCCAACGGCGATATCTACGTCAACGACGCCTTTTCCGCCGCTCATCGCGCCCATTCCTCGACCGAGGGCCTTGCAAATCACCTCCCCGCCTATGCTGGCCGCACCATGCAGGCTGAGCTGGAAGCGCTGGAAAAAGGCCTCGGCAACCCGGCCCGGCCGGTCGTCGCCATTGTCGGCGGCGCCAAGGTCTCGACCAAGATCGACCTGCTGATGAACCTGGTGAAGAAGGTCGACGCGCTGGTGATCGGCGGCGGCATGGCCAACACCTTCCTCGCCGCCCGCGGCACCAATGTCGGCAAGTCGCTGTGCGAGCATGATCTGGCCGAGACTGCCAAGCAGATCATGATCGAAGCCGCCACGTCGGGCTGCGCCATCGTGCTGCCGGAAGACGGCGTCATCGCCCGCGAATTCAAGGCAGGCGCGGACAATGAAGTCGTTTCGATCGACGCCATTCCGGCCGATGCCATGGTCCTCGATGTCGGCCCGAAATCGGTCGAAGCCGTCAACGCCTGGATCGCGCGCGCAACGACGCTGGTCTGGAACGGCCCGCTCGGCGCCTTCGAAATCACGCCCTTCGACGCTGCTACGGTCGCGGCCGCCAAATATGCCGCCGAATGCACCAAGGCCGGCAAGCTGACCTCGGTTGCCGGCGGCGGCGATACCGTCTCCGCTCTGAACCATGCCGGCGTTGCCGACGATTTCACCTATGTCTCGACGGCGGGCGGCGCCTTCCTCGAATGGATGGAAGGCAAGGTCCTGCCGGGCGTCGCTGTTCTCCATACCGAAAAATAAACAGCCGTATTTCATACGAAAAAGGAGAGCTGCGAGCCGGACTTTCGCAGCTTTCCACAGGATGCTAAAGTGATAGTCCAAACTTTCAAACGGTTGAAATCATTTCAATCGTTTCAATAATTTAGCTGCCCATTTCCCTCTATATTCACTTCTGTTATCGCCGACTTATATGACCCGTCGCTGACTGAAAACGCCTTGGAGAACGAAAATGAGCGAACGACTTGAAGACATTGCCGTAAAGATGGTGGCCGGTGGCAAAGGCCTGCTGGCGGCTGACGAATCCACCGCCACGATCAAGAAACGTCTCGACACGATCGCTCTCGCTTCCACCGAAGAGAGCCGGCGCGACTACCGCGAAATGCTCTTCCGCTCTGACGAGGCGATGAAGAAGTATATCTCCGGTGTCATCCTCTATGAGGAAACCMTCTTCCAGAAGGCTGCCGACGGCACGCCTTTCGTCGACATCATCCGCGCTGCCGACAGCATTCCCGGCATCAAGGTCGACACCGGCGCCAAGCCGATGGCCGGCTTCCCGGGCGAAACCATCACCGAAGGCCTCGACGGTCTCGGTGACCGCCTGGCGAAATACTACGATGCCGGTGCCCGCTTCGCCAAATGGCGTGGCGTGATCGCCGTTTCCGACGCCCTGCCGACCTACGGCTCGGTCAGGGCCAATGCCCATGCGCTGGCCCGCTACGCCGCTCTCTGCCAGCAGGCGAAGATCGTGCCGATCGTCGAGCCGGAAGTCCTGATGGACGGCGAACCCGGCACGCACGATCTCGCCCGTAGCGAGGAAATCACCCGCTGGACGCTGCAGATCGTCTTCCAGGAACTCGCCGAAGCCCGCATCAAACTCGAAGGCATGATCCTGAAGCCGAGCATGGTCATCGACGGCAAGAAGGCACGCAAGGCATCGGTCGAACAGGTCGCCGAGGCCACCGTCAGGGTTCTGAAGGAAACCGTTCCCTCCGCCGTCCCCGGCATCGCCTTCCTCTCCGGCGGCCAGTCGCCGGAAGAAGCAACCGCGCATCTCTCCGCCATCAACGGCTACGACCTGCCTTGGCACGTCACCTTCTCCTACGGCCGCGCCCTGCAGGACGCCTCGCTGAAGGCCTGGGGCGGCAAGCCGGAAAACGTCGCCGCCGGCCAGCGCGCCTTCACCCACCGCGCCGAGATGAACTATCTCGCCGCTAAGGGTAGCTGGACCAAGGACAGCGAAAAGGCTGCCTGATCTGACGTAACGCGTTGACGAGAAGCCCCTATCGCGATGCGATGGGGCTTTTTGTCTTTACCAATGTTGTCCATATGCCCGAAAAGCCCCTCATCCGGCCTATCGGCCACCTTCTCCCCGCCCGCGGGGAGAAGGGGATAGACGCGCCCACAGCCTTCCATCCCGGCAATGGTACAGACATAAATCCGAGGTCGTCCCCTCTCCCCGTCAAAACGGGGAGAGAGCTAGGGTGAGGGGCAACCCCGGAAAGAAAGCCGGTCGCGAAGTTGTCACCGGCACAAGTTCCCGCTTTCGTGCTCAGTCAAACAGCGGCTAAATCCCTGCAGTTCTGCCGTAGCTCGGGAGCAGCCTATGAACGCCGTCGCCTATGTCACCACCGATGTCTTCACCTCCGAACGCTTCGCCGGCAACCCGCTCGCCGTTATCCCGGATGCGCGCGGTTTGAGCGACGAGGCGTTGCAGAAGATCGCGACGGAGGTCAATTATTCCGAAGTGACCTTCGTTCTTCCGCCAGAGAATCCCGACAATACGGCGCGTGTCCGCATCTTCACGCCAACCAAGGAAATCCCCTTTGCTGGCCATCCGAATGTCGGGACGGCTTTCGTGCTCGGGCGGCAAACGGAGATATTCGGAAAGACGCCGGGTGACAGGCTTCTCTTCGAAGAGAAAGCCGGGCTGGTGGATGTGGAACTGCTGCGCAATGGCAATGAGGTAAGCGGCGCGAAGATACGGGCGCCCGGCGCGTTGCAAGTCGGCAGCGCCATCGCCGGCGATCTCGTTGCTCGCTGCGTTCAGCTCGATCCCGCATCCATCCGTCACACGACGCATGGCCCGACATTCGCCTCCGTCGGGCTGCTCTTCGCCTTCGCCGAAGTGGATGGTCTCGAAACCCTCGGCAAGGCCCGCCCGAACGCCGCCGTTTTCGCGGAAGCGGCCGCCCGCCATGAGGACGAGAAGACCGATTTTTCGCTGTTCCTCTATACGCGCTCGGCCGAAAAACCCCAGCATATCCGCGCCCGCATGTTCGCGCCGCTGGATGGTGTTCTCGAAGATCCGGCAACCGGCAGCGCCTCCGCCGCACTCGGCGCCTATCTCACCTCGTTGCTGCCTAAAGCCGACGCGGAAGTGCAGATCACCATCGAACAGGGCGTGGAAATGGGCCGGCGCAGCCTGATTAACCTCGATGTCAGGAAATCCGCCGGCTCCGTCGCCGACGTCTTCATCTCTGGCGACTGTGTCAGCGTCATGCGCGGCGAAGTCACATTCTAAAGCTCGTCGCGATCTTTCAGATTCGCTCCCACGCTTTAGCTCCTTGTTTGTGCATGTCGTTTTCGCAAAACCGCCGCACACTTTTGCGCGACATGCACTAGCCGTCGACGCCCCGCCTTCAAGCTCATGCGTTAAAATGTCTCGTTGATGACCAAAGCGATCGTCCAGATTGCGAAGGCAATCACGGCGATCTTCCAGAAATCGGCACGCCGTTTGAGGCCGGGAAGGCCCAGCGGCTTGATGATTTGCACCGCCATGGCCAGCAACAGCAGCACCGCGATCACTTTTGTCACGGTATTTTTCCCCGTTTGCGCAAGAGTGAGCATGGCTTTTTCGAAAACCACTGCGCAGTTTTCACGATCATGCTCTATTCGTCATAGGACGGACATTTTTCCGCGCCAACAGACTGTTTCTACACGCCGATAACGGCAATCCGGGGCACAATCAATAGCGAAAACTGGCAGGGCTTTGTCCTGCCTTATCGGTTCTTTAAGCGGAACCGCATGAAAGTGGGAACATGAAGAGAAATATTTTACCCGTTCTTGCCCTGCTTTTCGGTACGCTCTTCCTATTCACCGGCAATGGCCTGCACAGCCTGCTTCTGCCGGTGCGCGGCACAGCCGAGGGTTACGCCACGACGACACTCGGCCTGCTCGGCACKACCTGGGCGACCGGCTTCGTGCTCGGCTGCCTGACGGCGCCGAAACTGGTCCGGCGCATCGGCCATGTCCGCGCCTTTTCCGGTTTCATCGCCGTCATTGCCATCATCGCGCTGCTGACCGGCATCATCGTCGACGCCACCTGGTGGGTGTTGCTGCGCGCCGTTACCGGCTTCTGCACAGCCGGCACCTCGATGATCATCGAAAGCTGGCTCAACGAACGCGCCACCAATGAAAGCCGCGGCGCCATCTTCTCGCTTTATATCGGCATCACGTTGATCGGCGCCGTCGCCGGCCAGATGATGATCCCCTTCGAGGATATTCACACGCCGATCCTCTTCATGTTCTGCGGCATCTGCTATTGCGTCGCCATGCTGCCGACGACGCTCTCGACAGCCGCTTCGCCGCAGCCGCTGAAAGCCGTCAGCCTGGATCTGAAGGCGCTCTATCGCAATTCGCCTGTCGCCTCCATCGGCATCCTGCTGGTCGGCATCGCCAATGGTGCCTACGGTACGCTCGGCGCCGTCTTCGGCGCCAATGCCGGTCTCTCGGATGGTAATATCGCACTGATGATGAGCTCGACCATCTTTGCCGGCGCCGTGATGCAGTTTCCGGCAGGCCGTCTTTCCGATCGCATCGACCGCCGCTACGTGCTGGCTGGTATGGCCGCGATTGCAGCCATCGACGGGCTGCTGCTTTTCCTGTTGCAGCCGACCGGTCCTCTTTTCCTGATCGGCATGGTGGTCATCTATGGCGCCGTCGCCAACACGCTCTATCCGATCACCGTCGCCCATGCCAACGACTTCGCCGCACCTGAGGATTTCGTGAAGGTCTCCGGCGGCCTGTTGCTGCTCTACGGTATCGGCACGATCATCGGCCCGACGCTCGGCGGTCCCGTCATGTCCGCCATCGGCCCTTACTCGCTGTTCTTCGTCACCGCTGTCGCCCATGTGCTGATCACGACCTACGCGATCTTCCGCAGCCGCATGCGCGCCGCCAAGCCCGCCAGCGATCGCGACGCCTACACCACGATGCCTTCGGCGAATGCGCAGATGATCACGCCGGAAAGCATGTCGCTGGCGCGCAGCGAGGCTTCGAAAAAGGAAGATATGACGGTAAACTACGGCACATGAGCCGCCGGGGTGACAAGGCGACGGCAAGAAGGAGGAGACAGATGAGCATTTTCGATGATGACCGCCCGAAGAAGCCGTCCGCGCACGAAATCGGCAGCGATTTGTCGCTGCTCTCCGTCGACGAGCTCAGGGCGCGCGTCGCACTGATGCAGGCGGAGATCGCCCGGCTGGAAGCCGAGATCGCCACCAAGGCGTCCGGCCGTCAGGCCGCCGAAAACCTGTTCCGCTCGTAAGCCTGCATCAGCGCAGATTTGTGCGATCGAAGTACAGATTGAGACATGTTCAACGGAATATTAAGCTTTACGACATATTACTATGACCATCCAGATTTGCTCTGGACTCAGACAGTTCCTCCACTTGGCGAATTGGTCTGATTTTTCTCCCTGTTTTACCTTGAGAGCCGCTTTTGCGGCTCTTCTTTTTCGCCTCGACGCAGCGCGCCCGACKAAACTGTGGAGATTAACCCTTTCTTAAGAATCGCCTTGCGAATTTCAGTTAAAACCACCATCTTGAAGTCATAAGAGCGGACCCGAGAGTTCTTCTGAACTTGAGCGGATTTTCCTGAACAAAAGTGTTGCGTGAAGCAGGGATTATTTCGATGTCGGAACTTGGTTTGAATACCATCAGCTTTGCTGGCCATGCAGCTTCGTCGGCGCAGTTCAGGATGCTTTATTCCGAAGGCATGGCGCTGGTTGAAGAAACCGCGGCTTACCTCGACGGTCAGGGCCGTGCCGCTTCCAAGGTTCTTCCGCGCATGGCCTCCGTGCTTTATGCGGCTGAATCCATGCGCCTGACCACCCGCCTCATGCAGATGGCCTCGTGGCTGCTGCTGCAGCGCGCCGTCAACAACGGTGAAATGTCGCGGGATCAGGTGCTGGCTGAAAAGAACAAGGTCCGTCTCGACGGCTTCAACGTCGACCGCAACGCACCCGGCTGGAACGACCTTCCGGAAGCCTTCCGTGACCTCGTCGAGCGCTCCTTGCGCCTTCAGAATCGCGTCGCCCTGCTCGACCGCGAGATCTATCGCCCGACGGAAGCTCCGATCGTTCCGGACAACCAGAACAGCGTCAAAGCGCAGCTCAGCCTGCTGCAGACGGCATTTGGAAATACCTGAATTCAGTAGCCTATGGCTGACGAATAAACCGGTCGTGTTCTGCACAGCCGGTTTTATTTTGTTTGGTCGGAAGACGAATGGCAGCGATGGGCCTGACAAGACAACAAAAAAGCCCGGCAAAACCGGGCTCTTTCAAAATACCAAATCTCGAAGCGATTAGATGCCGAGGCCGCCGAAACGCTTGTTGAACTTGGAAACGCGGCCGCCGCGGTCCATGAGCTGCTGGTTGCCGCCGGTCCAGGCCGGGTGAGACTTGCTGTCGATTTCGAGGTTCATGACAGCGCCTTCCGAACCCCAGGTCGAGCGGGTTTCGTATTCGGTGCCGTCGGTCATGACCACCTTGATCGTGTGGTAGTCGGGATGGATGTTGGCCTTCATAACAATCTTCCTGTCATGCCAGGGTCCATTTGTCGCAAGCCATTGCGGCAACCGAACCGATTGAATAAATGAAGCCGCAGTCCGATTGAGGCCACGGCTTCCAATTAAGATGGCGTGCCTATACATGAAGGCAGCAAGGATAACAAGGGGCGAAAGAGCGAAGTCCCTTGCTGATATGGGGATTGGAGACGACTTGTCAGAGACGGCCCAGGCAGACGAGAAAAAACGCAGATCCATTCGGCCGCTTAGCCGCCTGGCACCCTATCTCAGGCGCTATCGCGGCATGGTGCTGGGCGCGCTGATCGCCCTGACCGTTGCTGCCGTCACCTCCCTCGCTTTGCCGCTTGCCGTGCGGCGCATGATCGACCATGGCTTCGATCAGTCCGATCGCGGTCTCATCGACAGCTATTTCGCCGCGATGATGGCTATGGCCGTCATCCTCGCGATCGCAAGCGCGCTGCGCTATTATTTTGTCATTACCATTGGTGAGCGCATCGTCTCTGATATGCGCCGCGAAGTCTTCGATCATGTGACGCGGCTGTCGCCCTCCTTCTTCGATGTCAATCAATCCGGCGAGATCGTCTCGCGGCTGACGGCCGACACGACGCAGATCAAGTCTGCTGTCGGCGCAACGGCTTCGGTGGCGCTGCGCAATCTCATTCTCTGTCTTGGCGCCGTGGGCATGATGATCGTCACCAGCCCGAAGCTATCGAGCATCGTGCTGATTGCCATTCCGGTCATCGTGCTGCCACTCGTCAGCTTCGGTCGCTCCGTGCGCAAGCGCTCGCGCGCCGCACAGGATACGCTCGCCAATGCATCCGCCTATGCGAACGAAACCATCGCCGCCAGCCGCACCATCCAGGCCTTTAACGGCGAGGCGGCGGCAGCGCAGCGCTATGGCGCCGCGGTCGAGGATGCCTATCAGGCGGCGCGTGCTGCGATCAAATCCCGCTCGCTGCTGACCGGCTTTGCCATCACCATGGTCTTCGGCAGCATCGTTGCCGTGCTTTGGGTCGGCGCGCAGAATGTTCTGGCCGGAACGATGTCGGCGGGAACGCTTGGCCAGTTCCTCCTCTACTCCGTGATCGCCGGCACGTCGCTCGGCTCGCTGTCGGAAGTCTGGGGCGAGCTGTCACAAGCCGCGGGCGCGGCTGATCGCTTGGGCGAACTTCTGGCTGAAGTCTCGCCGATCGCCGTCCCCGCCGATCCGCTGCTCCTGCCCCAGCCGCCGCAGGGCCGCGTGGAATTCTCCGACGTACATTTCTCCTATCCGTCGCGGCCGGGCAAATCGGCGCTGCATGGCCTCTCGCTTTCCGTCAAGCCGGGCGAGACCGTGGCGATCGTCGGCCCTTCCGGTGCCGGCAAGAGCACGGTCTTCTCGCTGCTGCTGCGCTTCTATGATCCGCAACAGGGTAGCGTCGCCATCGACGGCATCGACGCCCGTCGCGTCTTGCCCGATGCCCTGCGTGACCGCATCGCCATCGTGCCGCAGGACACGACCATTTTCGCCGCCTCTATCCATGACAACATTGCCTTCGGCCGCCCCGAAGCCTCCCGCGACGAGGTCCGCGCCGCAGCGATCGCCGCTCAGGCGGATGAGTTCATCTCGCGGCTGGACAAAGGTTACGACACGAACGTCGGCGAGCGCGGCATTACCCTTTCCGGCGGCCAGCGCCAGCGCATCGCCATTGCCCGCGCCATCCTGAAGAATGCGCCGATCCTGCTGCTCGACGAAGCGACATCGGCACTCGACGCAGAGAGCGAAACGCTGGTGCAGAAGGCACTCGATGGCCTGATGGAAACGCGCACCACCCTCGTCATCGCCCATCGCCTGGCAACGGTTCTGAAGGCCGACCGCATCCTGGTGCTCGATCAGGGCCGCATCGTCGAAGAAGGCACGCATCAAAGCCTGATCCATCATGGCGGCATCTACGCCAAACTGGCGCGGCTGCAATTCGACGCCGGCATCGAGGACCGCATGCTTGCCGTCAAATGACGAGGGATCAAGCAAGCTGAATACAACAGGTGGAAATAGCTTTAAAGTTGCGCTAGATTTTTGGCGTTATCTCGCGCTGACGCGATTCTAGGAGACGGGAACCATGTATAAATTTGAAGTCTACAAGGACAAGGCTGGCGAATTCCGCTTCCGGTTCAAGGCCTCGAACGGCGAAACCATGTTTGCCTCCGAAGGCTACAAGGCGAAGGCTTCGGCCCTCCACGCCATTGAATCGATCAAGTCCCATGTCGGCGCTGCCGCTATCGACGACCAGACCACTGCCTAAGACTTCGCGTCGAGCACTATAGCCTTCCACGGCCGGTCGCCTTCGGGCGCACCGGCCGTTTTCGTTTGCCCATCAAAAAAATTTCGGAAAATCTGCTCCGGTCTGTCGAAATCGGCCTCGCTCGCGGCTCATGGTATTGAAACGGGCATGAAGCCGTTTCGCCGGCGGCGTTGCACATTTTAGCATTTGCTCCTTAGATGCAGCGTCCAGTCCGGCTTACCGCCAACACAGCCAGCAGGAGTTTCCCCATGGAATATGCGTTGATCATCCGTGAATCGGCCGAGGATTTTAAGCGGCGCGAGGATCCCGCCTACAAGAATGGCTGGATCGCCTATACCCAGGCGCTTATCCAGGCCGGCATCATGACCGGCGGTGCCGGATTGACCCAGCCGGAAACCGCAACGGTCGTGCGCCGCCGCGGCGAAGACCACGATGTGCAGGACGGTCCCTTCCCGGAAGGTAAGGAGCAGCTCGGCGGCTTCTATCTGATCGATGTTCCGAATCTCGACGCCGCTTTGGAATGGGCCGGGCGCGTGCCGATCTCTCAGCAGGGATCCGTCGAAGTACGGCCGCGCCTGAAAATGTGAGATGGCCATGAACCATGACGTTGGACGCGCCACCGAACGGGTGGCGCGCCAATCCTACGGCAAGTTGATCGCTTTCCTCGCAGCGCGCTCTGGCGATGTGCCGGCGGCGGAGGATGCGCTGTCCGAAGCACTTGCAGCCGCACTTCGCACTTGGCCGGCACGCGGCATTCCCGACAATCCTGAGGCCTGGCTGTTGGTCGCGGCACGACGCAATCTTTTTGGCGCCGCCAGGCATGCAAACGTCAAGGCCGCCGCCCGCGATACGATCGCCCTGGCTTTCGAGGAAGCGGAGGAGCGCATGAATGCGGATGGCCCCACCTTCCCCGACGAGCGGCTGAAGCTGCTGTTTACCTGCACCCATCCGGCGATCGACCGGTCCGTCCATACGCCGTTGATGCTGCAAACGGTTCTCGGCATAGACGCCAGGACCATGGCGCAAGCCTTCATCGTCTCACCGGAAACGATGAGCCAGAGGCTGGTTCGGGCAAAGACCAAAATCCGCGAGGCCCATATTCCCTTGAGCGTCCCCGACCGCTCCGCGCTGCCGGAACGGCTGACGAGCGTCCTTTCGGCGATCTATGCCGCCTATGGCCTCGGCTGGGATGGGCTCGATGGCGAAGATGACAAGCGCAACTCCCTGGCAGACGAAGCCATCTGGCTTGGCCGCGCCCTGCTCGCCACCATGCCACAAGAGCCAGAGGTGACAGGCTTGTTGTCCCTGATGCTTTACTGCGAAGCCCGCCGTACCGCTCGCCGGGATGCGGATGGCCGCTATGTGCCACTCGCAGATCAGGACACTGCGCGGTGGAACGCCATCATGATGGCCGAAGCCGATAGCCTGCTGTGGCAGGCAGGGGCCTTCGATCGCTTCGGCCCATTCCAATGCCAGGCGGCCATCCAATCCGTTCATTCTGAACGCCGACGCTCCGGTGTCACTGACTGGACGGCGCTCGCAAAGCTCTATGACGCACTCGTGCTGATGAAACCCACCGTCGGCGCTCGCGTCAGCCAGGCCGCTGTTATCGGACGGGCACAGGGGGCTGCGGCCGGATTGCACAAGCTGAACCAGTTGGCTGAGCGCGATATCCTCAGCTACCAACCCTATTGGGCCGTCCGCGCCCATCTGCTTGCGGAAACCGGAGAAACGGAAAGCGCCGTTACGGCCTATCGCACTGCGATCGGGCTTAGCAACAGTTCCGCCGTCCGCGAATTCTTGCAGGCGCGCCTCGATACCATTCAGGCCGACCGAAACTGACGATTATTTCTCCGTCAGCTTCAACTCGATACGGCGGTTGGTGGCGCGGGCTTCCGGCGTATCACCCGGAGCGATCGGCTGGAACTCTCCGAAGCCGGCGGCCACAAGCCGATCCGCGGGAACGCCGTGGGCAATCAGGAACTTGACGACGGCGATGGCGCGCGCCGACGACAGAGCCCAGTTGTCAGGATAGCGGCCGCTGCCCGAGAGCGGCACATTGTCGGTATGGCCGTCGACACGCAGCACCCAGTTGATCTCGGGCGGAATTTCCTTGGAAAGGTCGATCAATGCGGCAGCAAGCTTGGCCATCTCCGCCTGACCGTCCGGATTGAGATCCGCCGCACCCGAAGGGAACAGCACTTCCGACTGGAAGACGAAGCGGTCGCCGACGATACGGATATTGTCGCGGTCGGAGAGAATTTCGCGCAAGCGCCCGAAGAAGTCGGAACGATAACGGTTCAGCTCCTGCACGCGCTGCGCCAGCGCCACATTCAGCCGCCGTCCAAGATCGGCGATCTTCACCTGCGACGTCTGATCCTTCTGCTCCGATGCCTGCAACGCGGCCTCGACGGCGGCGATCTGGCTGCGCAGTGCAGCGATCTGCTGGTTGAGAAGATCGACCTGGCTCAGCGCGCGGGCACTCGCCTGCTTCTGCTCGTCAAGCTGCTGCGTCAGCGTGCCAACCCGCTGTTGCGCCGCCTGACTGTTGCCGGAGCCGGCGTCGAGCAGCGCCTGCAGACGCGAGCGGTCGCCCTCTACCGCCGAAAGCGACGCTTGCAGATTGGCGACGGAATCCTCCAGATCCTGCTTGCCGCTCTTTTCGAGCGCCAATGCCTGCGTCAATTCGTTGATCTGGCTATTGAGGCGATTCAGCACCTCGTCGCGGCCGGAAATCTCACGGCTCAGGATGAACTGACCGACGACGAATACCGTCAGCAGGAACATGATCGCCATCAGCAGCGTGGAGAGCGCATCGACGAAGCCTGGCCAATAATCGACCGTTCTCTTGTGGCGACTGTTTCGCGCGAGCGCCATGACTTACTTGCTCCCGGTCTTCTCGGTGTGGCTGATGCGATCGGCGAGGCGATCAAGCGTGCGGCGCATCGATTTCGCCTCTTCCTGCTGCGCTTCGATCCAGTCGCGCAGCATCTGCTGCTCGTTGCGCATGTTTTTGACCAGGCCCTGGATGCCCTCGGCGAGGTTCGCCATGGCCGTCACCGAACGCTGGCCGCCGCCACCTTCTTCCGCGATCTTGCGCAGATATTCCGAAAGCGCACGCACATCCTCGGAGGATGCACCGTTGGCACCTTCGATCACCGGAGAGATATCCGAGCCGACATCGGTGACGGAAGAAAGCCAGTTTTCCAGTTCGGTGTAGAAGCGGTTCTGCGCGCGGCCGGCCTGAAGGTCGAGAAACCCGAGAATCAGCGAGCCGGAAAGGCCGAGCAGCGAGGAAGAAAATGCCGTGCCCATGCCGACCAGCGGGCCGGAAAGGCCGGTCTTCAGCGCGCCGAGAATGTCACCGGTGTCGCCGGAGCCGACATCAAGGCTCTGGATAACATCGTTGATCGAGCCGATCGTACCGATCAGGCCCCAGAAGGTGCCGAGCAGGCCGAGGAAGACGAGCAGGCCGATAAGATAGCGCGACGTGTCGCGCGACTCGTCAAGGCGGGTGGCGATGGAATCGAGGATCGAGCGCAGTGTCGCCGTCGACAATTGCATGCCGCGCCGGTTGCCGATCAGCGCCCGCATGGGCGCCAGAAGCCTGGGATTGCGACCGACCTTGTCGGCAGCATTGCCGACGGCGCGGAAATGGTTGAACCAGCGAACTTCCGGCCTGAGCATCAGGACGTGATTGAAGACCAGCAGAATACCGACGGCCAGCACGCCGAGGATCAATCCGTTGAGGCCTGGATTATGCAGGAAGGCGACTTGAGCCTGGCGAAACAGGATCGCCACGATAAAACCGACAATGACCAGGAAAAGGATCATCGTCCAAAAGAAGGCCATCGGGCTGGAGAGCTTGTAGGTGTAATTGCCCGACACATTGTCGGTCGACCCCAGATCCCCCAGATTCACATTTTCCATCGCACGCTTCGCCTCCGCATTCTCCGCCCCGGAGACTAGAGCAACATTGCGCCGAATTGAAGAGACGGAAAACACAAAACAATCCGTTGGCAACAGCCTGTTTTGCCGCAGGCAATTGCCGGGAAGCGATCCTTATTTCGTCGGGATAGGCCGCTTGACGACCTCGGCCAGCGCCTTTTGAATATGCTCGTTACCGCAGATGATCGAGCCGGTGCCGAGCATATCGGTGCCGCCGTCGAAATCCAGGACGAAACCGCCAGCTTCACGCACCAGCAGGATACCGGCTGCCATATCCCACGGCGACAGGCCCATTTCCCAGAAGCCGTCGAAGCGGCCGGCGGCGACATAGGCGAGATCGAGCGCTGCCGAACCGAGGCGGCGGATGCCGGCGACTTCACCCATCACATGGCGCAGCTCGACCAGGAACTTGCCGTGGTTGCCGCGGCCGAGATGCGGAACGCCGCAGCCAATGACGCAATCCGAAAGCACGCGGCGCGAGGCGACGCGCAGGCGGCGGTCGTTGAGGAAGGCGCCACCGCCGCGCTCGGCAGTGTAGAGCTCGTCCGTMGCCGGATTGAAGACGACGCCTCCGACGATCTCGCCATTGCGCTCCAGCGCGATCGAGATGGAGAACATCGGAATGCCGTGCAGGAAGTTGGTTGTGCCGTCGAGGGGATCGACGATCCAGCGATGCGCGCCGTCGGTGCCCTTGATCTCTTCGCTCTCTTCGCCGAGGAAGCCATAGGTCGGCCGCGCTTTCAGCAGCTCGTCGTGAATGATCTTCTGCGCTTTGAGATCGGCCTGGCTGACGAAATCGCCCGGCCCCTTCACCGAAACCTGCAGGTTCTGCACTTCACCGAAATCGCGGCTGAGCGACTTGCCTGCCTTGAGGGCAGCCTGAACCATGACATTGAGAAGAGCTGAACGGGCCATCGGGCTTCCTTGGGTAATATAGAAGGCACTGACCGGACCCGAAAACAGGCCCCGGCGGAGCGGGATCGGCAGCGCGATAAAGATTGGCGGCCTCAAGACCACAAAATCGGGGGAATTTCAAGTACAGCGAGGCGGAAGGCCTGGTTTTCTCATCAGGCCGGCGTCGTGACATGGCCGCCTCGGCCAAAAACCATCACACCATGCCAACACGTATAAGCGGATAAGAGGCTCTAAAACTTCTGCTGCGCCATCAGGATCTCACGGGCGATCTGCTCCAGCGGTACGACGCGATCGACGCCGCCACGGGCGATCGCTTCCTTCTGCATGCCGAAAACGACGGAGGTCGCCTCGTCCTGGGCAACGGTATAGGCGCCGGCCTGCTTCATCTCGAACATGCCGCGCGCGCCGTCGTCGCCCATGCCGGTCATGATGATACCCATGGCATTCGATCCGGCCGCCCGCGCCGCCGAGCGGAAGAGGACATCGACGGAGGGCCGGTGGCGCGAAACCAGCGGCCCCTTTTTGACAGCGACATGGTAACGCGCACCCTGCCGTTCCAGCAGCATATGATTGTCGCCGGGGGCGATCAGCACATGGCCGCGCAGAACCGGATCGCCATCGACCGCTTCCTTGACTTCCACTTCACAGAGGCTGTTCAGCCGCTTGGCGAAGGCGGCGGTAAACTTTTCCGGCATGTGCTGGACGATGACCATGCCCGGCGCATTGGCGGGCAGCGCCTCCAGCATCTCGCGCAATGCTTCGGTGCCGCCTGTCGAAGCGCCGACGCAGACGACCATTTCCGTCGTCTTCGCCATGGCGCGGCCGGTCGGCGGCGGCAGCATGGCGTCGGCCGTCAGCTTCCTGGCCGGTCCCGAAGCGGAAGCTGAGCGTGCTTCGAAGCGCCGGACATTCGGCATCCTGGCATGGGATGCACTCCTGACCACCTCACGGATGCGCATCGCCTCCTCGGCCAGATAATCGGCCGCGCCGATCCGCGGCTTCTGGATGATATCCACCGCACCGGCTTCCAAGGCCTGCAGCAACGTCTCCGAACCCGCCTCCGTCAGCGACGAGCACATGACGACGGGGATCGGCCGCTGCGACATCAGCTTGCGCAGGAACGTGATGCCATCCATGCGCGGCATCTCGACATCCAGCGTGATGACATCGGGTACCTCCTCCTGGATCTTCCGGGCGGCCATGAAGGGATCGGTCGCTACCCCCATGACCTCGAGCTCGGGATCGTCAGATAAAAGTGCCGCAAGCGTCTGGCGTACGCTGGCGGAGTCGTCGACGATCAGAACGCGGATTTTCTTCGGCATGCTGACCTGCCCTAGATTCGCTGAAAGACCGTGTTGGAAACCTGTTTCAGCGGTAAGTCAAAGCCGGTAATCGATTCCGAGTGGCCGATGAACATGTAGCCGCCAGGCACCAGACAATCGCAGAGGCGCGAAAGAACGCCGGCTTGCGTCTGCTTGTCGAAATAGATGAGGACGTTGCGGCAGAAGATGATGTGTATGGCATCGCCCACCTGATATTTCTCGTCCATCAGGTTCATCCGGCCAAAGCCGATTTTCGAGCGCAGCCGCGGCGTGATGCGCACCTCCCGCCTGTCCGGGACTTTCGCGGCCATGACGTATTTGCGCTTCAACTCGGCCGGAACGGGCAACACCATATCATCAGTGTAGATGCCGCTCCTGGCCGATTGCAGCACGTCGGTGCTGAGATCCGTCGCCAGGATCGCATAATCGATGCCGCCTTCGCTCGCGGAAAATTCCTCCATCACCATCGCCATCGAATAGGGCTCAGCCCCAGTCGAGCAGGCGGCACTCCATGCGCGCAGGCGGCGATGGCCGGCGCGCATCAGCATCGGCAAAGCCATAGTCTGCATGAATTCGAAATGCTTGGCTTCACGGAAGAAATCAGTCTTATTGGTCGTTACCGCATCGATGAGATAGACCGTTTCCTGTTCAAGGCCGCCATGATTGAACAGGAAATCGCAATACTCGTCGAATGATGCAATGCTGGTCGCGCGCAGGCGCCGCCGCAACCGCCCCTCCAGCATCGTCAGTTTCGTCGACGGCATCTTGATGCCGCTATAGTCATAGATGAAACGCGCCAGCTTCTCGAAATTCCGCGTGCTGATGCGGTCACCGATGATTTGGCTCTCCTGAACTGCGGCCATTCCCATCCATCCACTCCCTGACGAATTCCTATGCAGCATGACCGGCGCGATGCGGATCGAGCGCGACGGTGTCTTCCCGCGACAGCAAGCGGGCGAGATCGACGATGACGACGAAGCCATTCTCCCGGCGCACGACGCCGGCGATGTAGTCGGAACGCCAGCGCACGCCGATATCCGGCGCCGCTTCGATCTGGTCCCGCCGGAAGGGGGTGACTTCGAAGACGCGGTCGGCGACGAGGCCGAGCGTCAGCACCTTGGCTTCGATCGGAATATCCAGCACCAGCACGCGGGTATGCGGGGTCGGCACGGTCTTGGAGAGGCCAAGCTTCAGACGGAGATCTATGGTCGGAACGCCCTGCCCGCGCACATCGCGCAGGCCGAGCAGGTAATCCGGCCCGTTCGGAATCTTGAAAGCCTCGGCATAATCCAGGATTTCGCGGACGACTTCGACAGGCACGGCGAAGACTTCCTCGCCGAGGCTGAAGGTGACGAATTGCGCTTCCAAAGCGGGTGTAGCCATGGTCATGCACTTTCCTTGAATTCGAGGTCGTCATCGTCCGGGCCGCCCATGGAGAGATCGAGAGCAAACCCCTTGAGACGTGCCTGTTGCGCCTGAACCGTGGTGGGCTTCGCCGCTCTCGGCTGACGAACGTTCGCTGCCGGCACCCTGCCGGTCGCCTTGGCCGCGACCGTCCGGCTTGTGCGATTGGACGATGTATCGACCTTGAAGAAGGCGATGGAGGCCTGCAGCTCTTCAGCTTGGGCGGCCAACTCTTCCGAAGTGGCCGACATTTCTTCCGAAGCGCCGGCATTCTGCTGCGTCACCTTGTCGAGCTGCTGGATCGCCTCGTTGATCTGGGCCGCACCAATATCCTGCTCACGGCAGGCAGCACTGATCTCGGAGACGAGTTCGGCCGTCTTGCGG
>NZ_JARWLB010000025.1:0-70883 GCF_047445835.1 Rhizobium sp. BR 317
AGGATAGGTTCCGCCCAGAGCGGCCCTTGTTCCGTCCATTGTGCGCATGTCGATGAGGACCTTGGCCTCGCCGGTCTTCAGGGGCGCGAGACCGTCGGCTCGGTCGTCATGCCGGCCTGGATGGCGTCCTGCTGCATGGCGGCAATGAAAGTCTGGCCGGCGCCGACCGGAACGGAGGTGAAGTCACCAAGCTTCAAGCCGTTTTTGACCGCCAGATATTGCGTCAGGAAATTGGTGGACGAGCCGAGGCCGGTCACGCCGAGGTTCTTGCCCTTGAAATCGGCAGGCGACTTGATCTCCGGATGCTTGGCCGACACCAGTTCCACTTCGCCAGGCGCCTGGCTGAACTGCACGACCGATTCGACGAATTTACCCTTTCCCTGCAGGTCGATGCAGTGATCGTAGAAACCGACGACACCCTGAACGGCGCCGGCAAGCATTTCGTTTTCCGCATCGACGCCCGCGGGCTCGTTCAGAAGCTCGATATTCAGACCTTCGTCTTTGAAGTAGCCGAGGGATTCCGCCAGCTTTGCCGGCAGATAGATCTGTTTTTCATAGCCGCCCACCATGATGGAAATCTTGTCGGCAGCATGAGCTGCGGTGACGCCGAGTGTGCCGGTGGCGACAACAAGCGAAAGGGCCGCAGAATAGATAGAAACGCGGGGTGAAAACATTACAGACTCCTCCTGAGGGATATCGCCTGCCGCGCTCCTCACGGCGTCCTCTACGATATCCGCAGGTGACCGTAACTGGCCGAAGCTTTCAATTAGCTTTCAGTACGACAGAGCACCAAAATGCCGTTTTGAGCATGCTGGATGGGATGGGAAGCAAAGCCGGCATATCAACACGATTGGGTGCCGCTCCATGTTGAAGGACGTTGCCAATCACGGACGGGGTGGCGGCGGTTAGTGCGACAACTGAGCACCGGTCGATTTTACCAGGCGTCATCTTCACCTAGATGGTGCATGAGCGCTCACCCCCTGACCATGACCTTACAAATGCGTAAGACCTCAGCGAGGCATGTGTAAGCCTGCCATGAGCGGCGAGTGTCTTATGCGGCGATAGACGGTCTGGAAGCAAATGCGCGTGGCACCGTACAAACGACTGGCCTCGGTGCGGCCGACGGCTGGGATGTCGATTGGGTCGTCGACCTACAAGCGGCGAAGCGCGCCGATGATGCTGCATGTTATTCCTTGATCCTACTCGATCCTGGTCTACCTGACGGCTGCGGCTTAGAGCTGCTCGCGCATTTGTCGGCGCGATTGCCCGCTACGCCCGCGATCGTCATCTCAGCAGATGATCAAGTTACCGACAGGCAAAGAAGTCTTCAGCTCGGCGCGGCTGATTGTCTTGTCAAGCCGTTCAGCCTTGGCACGCTGAGTGCTCGTACCAAAATGTGCTCCGGACTTCCAACCACTTACCGGGGTGAGTGCTGTGCCAGACCGATCAGGAGATACGATTAGCCCTTGTCCAGTGCGGTCGATAGATGCTGATTCCCCACAGAAGGGGAAAGGAAAAGCGGCAAAGGAAAGGTGGCTCTGGACACGATCACGCGGGGCGAAAATCGCAGGCGCTTTGGCGACAATGCTTGCCCTGCCAGTCCTGGTGATCGGCACTTATCTCGCTGCGCTGCAGCTAAGTGACAATTTTCACGTGGTAATCCCCGGAGAGCTCTATCGCTCCGCCCCGCTCTCATCGTCGGCGCTCGAAACGTACGTGCGCGACAACGGCATCCGCACGATCATCAATTTGCGCGGCGAGAACAAAAAACGAGCTTGGTACGCTCATGAAATCGAGACAGCGCGACGTCTGGGCATCGAGCATATCGACTTTAAGATGTCTGCATCGAAAATATTGACGCCGGATAGGGCCGATCAACTGGTCAGCATTCTGCGTTCGGCGCCAAAGCCTATCCTCATACATTGTCAATCGGGAGCCGACAGAACCGGTCTGGTTGCCGTAATCTACAGCCGGGAGATCGCTGGTATCGACCAGAAAACGGCCGCACGCCAGCTTTCCATCGTCTATGGCCATATCGGAATTCCCTATCTGTCAGGCGCATTCTCAATGGACGAAATCCTGCAGAATTTGGAGAAGCATTTCGATCAGTATGACTGATGCGCCTGGCTGAAGCGGCGAACTCCGCCTTCAAGCTAGAATATACGAGGCTCGCCAACCGGCGGCTCGCCTGAGCATCAAGTATGGGCTGACATCGCAGGGTCGGCGCCAACTGCCGGAATATATCGAGGCCGGTCTCGACGGGGCCTTCATTTCTTAAGGTACATTTCAGCTTGATCTGCAAGCACAGGCAATTGGCGCCGACAATCAAACAGATTGGCGCAGCGATGCCGGTAGAAACGGAGGTGCTGAGACGTGGCTGACATTTGCACGCAAGGCTTGGATACGGGCTTTGTTGCCCTTGGATATACGCGAACGGCGGCCTTGGGAGTCGTTCAGGGATTGACCGAGCTACTACCCATATCATCGACCGCCCATATGCGGCTCGTTCCGGCGCTTCTTGGCTGGCAGGACCCGGGATCGGCGTTCTCTGCGGCGATGCAACTGGCTGCTCTGGCCGCCATCGTATCCTACTTTTGGAGCGACGTCCGATACGTGGCGTTTGAATCGATCGCCGCGGTAAGGAAGGGACATTGGTCTTCGCCGGCCTTACGGCTCGCCTTGGGCATCGTCCTTGCAACAGTGCCTATCGTGATCGGAGGCCTGTTGTTGTCCTCGTCCCTGAACGCTTGTGGCTCGCCCCTGCGCAGCCTATGGGTCATCGGCGTCTCCTGCATCGTGATGGCTGGCCTCCTTGCACTGGCCGAGCTCTACAGCAGACACCGACGGGACATGAATAAGATGAGCGTCCTCGACGCCTTGATCGTAGGCTTGGCGCAGGTCGGGGCACTTGTCCCCGGTGTTTCGCGGTCGGGATCGACGCTGACCGCTGCCCTGTTTCTCGGCTTCAAGCGAGACGAGGCGGCCCGGTTCTCCTTCCTGCTCGGCATTCCGGCCATCACCCTGGCGGGCTTGAAGGAGTTGTTCGAGCTCTACCGTGCGCATCTGTCGCTCGAAGGCTGGTCGATCCTCGCCGTCGGGTTGATCGTCGGAAGCATCTCCGCCTTCGTGACGATCTGGGGCCTCATGCGCTTTCTGGAGCGCTTCTCCACCTGGCCATTCGTGATCTATCGCGGCGTCTTGGGCATCATCATCCTGGCAGGCGTATTCTACGCCGGCTGGAGCTAAAGCGCCGTGCGTTCGAATGGGATGCTGAAGGGACACGCCAACGTCTTGAATCTGTCCATCGACCCGAAAACCTGCGCCGGTTTTCGGGTCGATGGGTTAACCGCGGCGTAGAGTGTCATGGCGAGATCCGTAGCGAGAAGCGCATGATGTACCGCGCTATCCAGGTCGCTTTACGGAATTGTAAGTTTCCGAACAAGACCGCGCAAAGAACCAGGCAAATAGTGCGCGCGGCCTCGATTGGAATTACCATGCATCCTCGATTGTTCGCCTTCCAGGCGCTTGCGTTCTGCGACAACCTTCAAATTCTTCCGGGCACTGAGACCCTCATCAGCCATGGATAGCGCTCGCTTTCAAATAGACCGAGCCGATGTCCCCTGTGGTTTGACGGAAAGGGATGAACCATCGTCGGCGAGTTGCGAACAGGAACGAGCAATCCAGCCATCTCCCGAGCTTGCCGTCATCATCCCGACGCTTAACGAAGCCGGCAACATTGGCACTCTGATGGACCGTCTGCGACAAGCTCTGGCGGGGATAAGCTGGGAGGTCGTTTTCGTCGATGACGACTCCAAGGACGGAACTATCGACTTTATCCGTAGGCTTGCGCTTCGCGATCACCGCATCCGCGGCATCCGGCGTATCGGGCGGCGCGGTTTGGCGGGCGCCTGCATGGAGGGTATCTTGTCGAGTTCGGCTCCGATTGTTGCAGTCATGGATGCCGATCTGCAGCATGACGAAAGACGGCTCGCGGAAATGCTCGCGATCTTGAAGAGCGGAGAAGCCGATCTTGTCGTTGCGACACGTTTTGACGACGGCGGCGGCGCGAATGGCGGTCTATCCCGAATCCGCCATCTGGGAAGCCGATTAGCGATCCGTTTGGCGCAGACACTACTTGGCGTAGTGCTCGCGGACCCGATGAGCGGCTTTTTCATGACCAGGCGCGAAATTGTGGAACGGGTGGCGCCGCGGCTCTCCCAGCATGGCTTCAAGATCCTCTTGGATATCGTCGCCTCGTCGCCAGCAGCAATCCGGACCGAGGAAGTGCCGTTCACATTCCCGCCGCGCCTCCACGGAGAGAGCAAGCTCGATGCATCGGTCGTCACGGAATACCTGGGGCTGGTAGTGGCTAAGGCATCCGGCGATCTGATTTCGGCTCGTTTTCTTTTGTTCGGGCTCGTCGGCTTCTGTGGTGTCATTGTACACCTCACCGTTCTCTATCTCCTCCTGAGGCAGGAGCTTTCGTTTGTCGTCGCCCAAACAGGCGCGATGCTCGGCGCAATGTTGTTTAATTTCACGTTAAACAACGCGCTGACTTATCGTGATCGCCGGCGGCGCGGTTGGCGGTTCGTGACTGGACTGATCCTGTTTGCAAGTCTCTGCAGTGTCGGGGTTATCGCCGGTGTTGGCGTGTCGGCAGCCCTTTATCAGGATTCGCCGCAATGGTGGCTTGACGGCATCGCCGGCGCGCTGGTCGGCGCACTGTGGAATTATGTTACCAACTCGGCGATTACCTGGCGTGCGCACTGAATCCGAAGCACAATCAATCAACCCGTGGAAAGTTGCCATCCTGTTATCGGCGGCTTTGACGTTCTACAGGTTGATCATACTCGCGCAGATCGGCCTCCATCCGGACGAAGCCTACTATTGGCTTTGGTCCCGGGTGCCGTCGGCTGGCTATTACGACCATGCGCCGATGATCGCCTGGTGGATTTGGCTCTCGACACGGCTTCTGGGCGACAACTCCCTCGGCGTCCGTCTGTTTCCCATCCTGTCCGTGCTAGTCGTTTCGGGGGCGACCTTTGTCACGTCATGGGAGCTCTATCGCGATCGTCGGCTCGCCACGAGAGCAGGGGTGTGGGTCAATGCGATGCCGCTCATCGGTTTTGCCGCGCTGCTCGCCACGCCTGACGCACCATCTACACTTTTCTGGACACTGACGATCTGGGCCTTGGCGTGGCTGCGCCGCAGCGGAGACAGGCGCATATGGTTGCTCGTCGGTGTGCTGGCCGGTCTCGGTTGTCTGTCCAAATACACCAATCTGTTTCTCGGCCTCGGCATCCTTCTTTGGATGATCCTGGATTCCGAAGCGCGCAAACGCCTTTATGGCCCCTACATGTTCATTGGAGGCGTGATCGCTCTTGCAGTCTTCTCGCCCACCATCATCTGGAATTTCGAACACCACTGGGTGTCGTTTGCCAAACAGTTCGGCCGCATCGACAATGGGCAGCCGCCCTCCTGGCATACGCTGGAGTTCCTGGCCGGGCAATTCGGGCTTGCCAATCCGGCTATTGTCATCTTCGCCGCGATCGCCGTCAGGACAGTCTGGAAACGGCGGCGCGAAGCCGATTTCTCACCTGCCGCATTTCTGCTTGTGCTATCGGCACCCCTGCTCATCTATATGTCGCTTCATTCGCTCCATAGCCGCGTTCAGGGCAACTGGCTGGCCCCGGTCTACCCAGCGATGGCTATCATGGCAGCTGAGGCCGCGCAGCATTCCGCAGATTCGCACCACCTGAACCGCATGATGAGATGGGCCGCACCCGCCGGTATCGGCCTGATCGCTGTTTTCTTCTTCTACTTCGCCTCGCCACTCGGACAGCAAGCGCCTTTTCCATCACCGGCGGACAAGCTCATGGGCTGGAATGAATTGTCGGCGGATATCGCACAGTACAAGCTGCTTCACGATGCAAATTGGATCGGAACGATTGACTATGGCGTGACGGGCGAGCTTGCCTTCAATACCGATGATCCGCAGCATGTGCAGGAGATTGCCAGCCGGAAACGCTATTCCTTCGAAACTATCGATCCGAAACTCGTTGAAACACCGGGCCTCCTGGTCGTTCCAGCGGCCAGTGATATACTCGAACGGCTCAGAAGCTGCCTGCCACAGATGGAACCCGTCGGCGAAGTGGCGCGTCGGGCGGGCAAGCGCGTGCTGGAGCGCTACGCGATCCTGAAGATCAAACAAGCGCCGCCGGACATCTTGAGCAAGGGATGCGCCCTTTGACTGGGTGGCCCCGATTGAGGCCATCGAAATCGGCTGGCAGCGATTGGTCGTAATCCGTTGCCTTTTTCCACGTGGGAGGCGTGAACGGCTCGACTAATGCGCTATGGTCATCTGTCCAGCATCACATATCGCTGCTGGTCAACTATCCCGCTGGTCGCCGAGCGACCCTCTTTAGGATCAGCGAAGCTGGCAGTAAACGGAAAAAGAGGGCGCCGAGCTGACATTCGTCGATGCGACCTTCTTTGTCTGCGAAGCGCCGACTGCGGTCTGCCGTAGAGGGCGGCTTCGCAGCTTCGTGAAATCCGTTGGCGATCACGCTGGAGGTCGTGGTTGCGCCGGCACTGGTTATTACTCATCCTATGCGCAACAGGTTCAAGATCGGACTTTAATCAGTGTACGACACCGGCCTTGCGCAGTCCCTCCATGACCAGTTCGAAATCGGCGGGGTTCTTGAAGGGTAAGACTTTGCGACGGTATTCCAAAGAGTAGCCGGGATTGACGCGCAGCACCTCTTGCCAGGTCGCGCGAGCCTCTTCGAAACGGCCGAGGTGCCCGTAACAGGCGGCCAAAAGCGCACGCGAGACATCGGTGACGGGGTTGCGACTCACGCGCTGCAGCAAGAGTTCGACGGCCTCGTCGTACCTTCCCAGTTGAAATAAGGCCCAGGCCTGAAAGTGGAGAACGACATCCGGAAAGTACGGGTTCAGGACCCTCGCCCGATCGAAATAGGCGAGTGCCTCCTTGGATCTGCCTGAGTAGATAAGTGCCTCGCCGAGGCTGACCTGCCCTTCGGCGAAGTTCGGATTGAGCATTATCGCACGCTCGGCCTCGCTGATCGCTCCATCGTGCTGTCGCGAGTAAAGGTTGACCACGCTCAGCGCCCAGTGCGCCACGGGATCGCTATCATCCCGCGCTACCGCTAAAGTTGCAGCGTCTTGCGCTTGCTCGAACGAGCGCTGCGGCGAGTCGCTCCACTGGTTCAGGTAGTCGAGCCCATGGGTAAGGGCGAGGAAGGCGTGTGCCGAGGCGAAGTTCGGGTCCAATTCGACCGCGCGTTGCAAAAGATCGCGGGCGTCGCTGTTCGTTTGCTTCGTCAGCCGGTGCCACAGCTCCCGGCCACGCAAGAAGCAGTCGTACGCCTCGGGATGCCGGGTCTGCCCCGGCGCCAGTCTTTGCCGATCGCCCTCTGTCAGGTTGACCGCCAGCGCATCTACGATCTGCTGCGTGACATCGTCCTGAACCGCGAATATGTCGGTCAGGTCGCGATCGAACCGCTCCGCCCATAGATGCCCGCCGGTGGTCGCGTCGATGAGCTGCGCGGTGATGCGTACCCTGTTCCCCGATTTGCGTACGCTGCCCTCAAGTACATGCCGCACGCCGAGCTTCGTCCCCACCTCCTGCACATGGACGTTCTTGCCCTTGAAAGTGAACGACGAATTGCGGGCGATGACGAAGAGCTGCGACAGCTTCGATAGCGCCGTGATGATGTCTTCCGAGATGCCGTCGGCAAAGTAGTCCTGTTCGGCGTCACCGCTCATGTTGGCGAAGGGCAGGACGGCGATCGACAGCTTCGGCGACGCTGTCGTCGCCGGTTGGCTCGTCGCGGTTTCCGAGGTCGCGGCTGCCTTGGTCCCGGCGCTGCCGACTTGCAGCGAATAGACCCGGATCGGCTCGGCGATGTTCTTGAGCTGCGTCCGGCCGAGGTCGCTGACCGAGAGGTCGAGCCTCGCCTTGACTTGGCGATAGGCATCCTCGGACAGGCAGATCGCGCCCGCCGCGGCAACGCCCTCCAATCGGGAGGCGATGTTGACGCCGTCACCCATCAGATCGCCGTCGCTTTCCTCGACGACGTCGCCCAAATGGATACCGATCCGGAACTCGATGCGACGGTCCTGCGGCACGCCGTCATTACGCTCCACCATACCGTTCTGCACCTCGATGGCGCAGCGCACGGCGTCCACCACGCTGCGGAACTCGACCAGCGCACCATCGCCGGTGCGCTTTACCACCCGGCCATGGTGTACGGCGATCGTCGGATCGATAAGATCGCTGCGCAGTGCTCGCAACCTCGCCAGGGTGCGGTCCTCGTCGGCACCGGCAAGCCGACTGTACCCAACCACGTCCGCGGCCAGGATTGCAGCCAACTTTCGGTTCTCGCTCATGGCGCCGTCTCCTCACTTCCACGATACCAGGGAGACAGAGGGCAAGAAAGAACTTTGAGCCATTGCTCAGAGCGATCTTGGTTGAGATCAGGTTGGCCAAGGCTCGTGTGCACGCTGCCGACGTTGTAGCCCCGGAAATTTCCAATCTCTGGCGCTGGAAGCCGGATGCTGTTCAGATCACGGCTTCCAAAAGTGCCCCCGACACCTATTATGTTGTGCCGTCGGGACCCGATGTTGTGGTTCCGATCGAACTCGGCCCTTTGATGCCGGGTATATTGATGGAACGGCCAACCGGTAGCCAGCCTGACGACCGGTTTAATTGATGGCAAGGATTTTTATCTTCGCGAACGTGACGGATATTGGCCGCTGCCAATTGGCCCTTACGGGTTTAAATCGAGTCAACGGTTGGGGTAGATGCAACGCTCTTCATAGCGCTTCCAAAACTTCCGCGGTCGGTCTTGCCGCATGCCTGACTACCGAAAGTCGTGCCGTTCAGCGCGGCGTCCGTGAACAAGGTTGGAGAATCGACGCCTCGAAATGGGGCTCTGGCTTCCATCGAGCCACCGGAGGCGGCCCAACGGCTGCCCGGCAAGAGAGAATCGACCGCGTTGTTGGCAGTAAACGCCCGGTCCGCTCGGTTCGCGACCGACAGATTTCTCAGTAGTATCCTGGCGCTATTGCTTTCTTGAGGTCGGACCTTGCGAGCAAGGTGGGTAATTGGGAACGGGGTCCGGTCCGCATATGTCTTTTGTACAAAAACGGATCATTGAGATTGCGCAAGCGCTGCGCTGCCTAAATGGGCGAGGCGTGCTAGGCAGGCGCCCATGAAGAGCAGCACAGAACTCGATTATCGTCGTCGGATCAGCAGGGTTATCTCCGCGATAGTGGAAGACCCTGGCGCAGATCATTCTGTCGAACGACTCGCGCATGTCGCACATTTCTCGCCGTTCCACTTCCACCGCATTTACCGCGCGGTTACGGGCGAGAGCGTTGCGGCGACCGTTCGCCGGATGCGGCTTGCGCAGGCGTCTCACAAGTTGGCGGGGACGTCTTCCCCGGTCATCCTTACGGCGCTGGAAGCTGGATACGAAAGCCCGCAAAGCTTTGCGCGAGCCTTTCGAGAGTTCACAGGTCTATCGCCAACGGGCTTCCAAGCGCAGCAGGCCATTGTTGGGACCTTGCCGCCGGTGGCGCTGATGACAGCATCTGCGATAGTCATCTACGGCATATGGCACGACGGTCCCAGCGCAACGATCCCCCATACCTTTCGGCGGCTGCGCAATTGGGCTGAGAAGCGAGGATACGTCTGGTCTGATTACCGCCGTTTTGGTGCATCCTTTGGAGACCCGGAGCAATCGAACGGCTTCCGATATTTCGCGGGTATCCATCTCACGGAGAGCCAGGAGGCGCCGAACGATCTCGATCGATGCGAGCTGTCGGGTGGGTGCTACGCTTCCTATCGCCTCATTGGCCAGTACACCTTGATTTCTTCGACCTTGCAAACCTTGTTCGGCGGATGGTTGCCCCAAAGTGGTCTCGAACCTGACCATCGACCCGTAATCGAAATCTACCGCAATCATCCGGGAACTGTCCCAGATCAGAATCTTATCACCGATCTGCTGATCCCTGTAATCGATCCGATTTCATAAGAAGCTAACTCTGGAGGCGTGGATGCGCGCGAAGGCTTTTTTCACCACGGTGTGGCTGGCTATTATGTCATGCTCTGCTCATTCAGCCGGACTGGCAACGATGACCGTCCCCGCCGATGAGCGCGGACCCGCGCTACAGGCATTCGTGTGGACACCCTGTCGCGTCGAAGCGTCGTCAATTTCGTTCGGGCCGGTGGTCGTTACCGGGGTTAAAGGATGTCCGATCGAAGGCAGCAGCCTACCGCTTATCGTCATCTCTCATGGCCATGCCGGCAGCGCGCTGGGCCACCACGACACGGCGGAAACGCTCGCCGACGCCGGATTCATCGTCGTGGCCCTTAATCATCCGGGCGACAACTACGCCGATCTCCGCCAAGCGGGCGATATATCGGCAATGGTCGAGCGGCCGACCGACATCCGGCGGTTGATCGATTTCGTGCTTGCGAAATCGTCTTACGGCAGCAAAATCGATCCTCACAAGATAGGTTTCTTTGGCTTTTCAAGAGGTGGTTACACCGGCCTTGTCTTGGCCGGAGCGAGGCCGGACTTTCGCGACCCAAGTGTGCCATGCCCGGAGCCAGCGCCAATTTGCGGAGAAATCCGGCGCAACGAGTTGCCTACCCAACCATTGACCGAGGACAAGCGCATCAAGGTCTTCGCTTTGGCAGATCCGCTCAGCTTTTTCCCGACAAAGCAGAGTCTGCAGGCTGTCGAGAAGCCTATCCAGCTTTGGGCGTCCGAATATGGTGGAGATGGCGTCTTACCGCAGAACGTCGCAGCGCTAGCCGCCAACCTGCCGACTAAACCGGATTACCACAGTGTTCCGGAAGCTGCCCACTTTGCTTTTCTTGCACCATGTTCAAAAGCACTTACCGCGAGCGAGCCGGCCATTTGTACAGACGGCAGGAGTTTTGACCGGGCCGCCTTCCATCAAGAATTCAACAGCCAGATCAGTACATTTTTTAAGCGCTACCTGCACGGCTGAGCTACATGGTCGAATTTTCTTACGGAGATCGATCATTCCGGCTGAATACAGGCGCTTTTTAGGGCCATGGCGCCCGCGGCGGGTTCGAGGCCGTTCAACAGCAAAAGCCGCTTCATGGAAGCTTGTCGGCTGCCACGTAAAATCATCCTGAAACGATCGCCGTTCAATGTGGCGACAGATAATCCTGCCCGCCACAACGAAAATGGCGTTCTTCACGGTCGATTAGGTAGGCCGTGACAGTCAAATCAAGACGATCGGGCGACGTTGCCCGACCGCCTTGACGGATTGTCGCCCCTTAAAGGGATGACCCTCGCACCACGCGATTCAGCTTACCCCCACTTCATCTCAGCCTTTGCAACCTTGGCACCGAGTTCGAGGGAGCCGATGTCGGCGAGATCGGGATATCGCTTGGTCATTGCGGCGATCAGAGCAGCGCTGTCCTTGGCCTTCACTTCTTCTTCATGAAAGGCGACGAGATAGTCGCGCGTGAACTTGACGGCGTCGAGACCCTGCGGCGCGCCTTCGGTCTGATGGGCGGGGATCACGATCTTCGGCTTGCGAGTCGCCAGGTCATCGAGCGCCTTGATCCAGGCCTGCCGCTTTTCGGGCGTGGCTTCGTCGGCGACCCAGACGTGAATGCCCGAAGAAACCAACACGCCGCCGAAGACGGCCTTGAGCGACGGGACCCACAGGTAACGGCGATCGTGCATGTCTGGAACTTCGACGATCTCAATCTTCTCGCCGTCGAGTTCGAGTGCCTTCAGATCCGACGCTGCCGGAATGACGACGTCAGCCAGCTTTTGCGGACCGTTTTCCTTCAGTTGCGGTCCCCAGGTGGCGAGCTTGCCTTCGACGTTGGCATGGATGGCTGCAACCGTGACAGGCTTGGCGATGACTTTGGCATCGGGGAAGGATTCGGCGATCGGCCGGAGACTGAAATAATAGTCGGGATCGTTGCAGCTCACATAAATGGTGCTCAGATGCTTGCCCGTCGACTTGATGGCGTCCGCGACGGCGCGTCCGTCCGACAGAGTAAAGCCGCCATCGATGAGGATTGCCTCCTTCTTGCCGGTAAGCAGCACCGGCGTGCGGCGAAATCCTGTCTCGGGTGCCTGGAAATATTGCCACTTGAGCTTCGAGCTTGCCGCCCGGGAGGCGACGAGGGGCACAATCGAGACGGCGCCGGCGGCCAAGGAAAGTTTCAATGCATCGCGTCTGGTAAACATGCGGGTTCCTTTGTCGTTTGTGGGATTATGCGGCTTTGAGATGCGCCATGAGGTTGTCATAGCTGCTGAAGAGGGCCCTCGCGTCCAGAAGGCGCTGATGGCCGTTTCTTTCGATCACCAGGGCCGGAACTCCGTTCGAACCATGGCGGCGGAATAGATTCTGTCCCTCCGCGACAAGTTGCCGATTGGCTTCGAGCAACGCGGTCGATTCTTCGGTCAGGAGGCGGGTGGCCTCGCCAAGTCCTGCGGCAGAGAGCAGATCGGCGAGGACAGCAACGCTGGTGATATCCAGTCCCGTCACATATCGGGCATGCTGGATGAGGCGCAGCGCATCGAAGCGCTTGCGATGATCCGCAAGGCCAGCCGCCGTAATGGCGAGCGTGGCGGCGCCGGAATCGAACAGGGTGCCGGGCTTGTTCAAGACCTTTGAGCGATAGTCCTCGGAGAATGGCTGGCCGCTCAAGCGTTCGATGCGTTGATCGTTCGACCAGGCATAGGCCGCGAACGACGCATCCATCTCACGCGCGCCGGCTCCTGAAAACAGACCCGTCGGGAGAAGGCGGGCGTTGACGCCCGCTAAACGCAGACGCTCGATCATCGGGCTTGCGCCATAGCACCAGCCGCATAAGGGGTCGAAGAGATAAGTGGCTGATAATTCCTGCATGGATCCTGTCCTCTGTTTATGAGGCCAGATCATCTCAGCTCTTGCCGGGTAGAAAAATATCGGTCAATCGTACAGACTGTATGAACTAATCAGACAATGACATGAGTGAGCTCCTCAATCTCAACAGGCTGGTTTTCTTCACCTCCGTCGTGGAGACCGGGTCGTTCACCGCCGCCGGCGAGCGACTTGGTGTCGCCAAGGCCGTGGTCAGCCATCAGGTGGCGCGATTGGAGGAGGAACTCGGCGTTTCACTGCTGATGCGGACGACACGGCGGCTGCATGCGACGGAAGAGGGCCGGGTCTTCTACGACCGCTGTGTGATCATCCTGCGAGAGGCGGAAGCCGCCTATGGAGAAATGTCCCTTCACGCCAGCGAACCCGCCGGCACGCTGACGCTGACGGCACCATTGGACTACGGCGCTGCAGTCGTTGCTTCCGTGGTCGCGTCCTACCGCGAGCGCTTCCCGCAAATGCACGTCGATCTCATATTCGATGACAGCGTCATTGATCTCGCCAATGGCCAACTGGATCTGGCGATCAGGGTCGGCTGGCTGACTGATATGAGCAACAAAGCCCGGCGCCTGGGCACTTTCCAGCAGTATCTTGTGGCGACACCGAAGCTGGCTGCAAGCTTTCCCAGAGTTATGGAGCCGTCCGACGTGTCGGCGCTGCCCTGGGTCGAGAACGCGGTCCTACGCCAGCCCTTGCGTTGGGTATTTTCTCGGGAAGGCCGTCAATCCGAGATCGTTGAGATGCGCTCTGCTGTGCGGACGGACAAGACACCGCCAGCCTATGCCTGTGTGAAGGCGGGCATTGGCGTTTCAGTATTTCCGGACTACATGGTCGATGACGACATCGCGGCCGGGCACCTGCAGCGATTGGTTCCCGAGTGGACGCTGCCGGCCGGCGGGATTCATGCGGTGCTGCCGATCGCGCGTTTTCGCCCCGCCAAGGTAAGGCGGTTCATCGAGATGCTGCAGATCGCCGAACGGCGGCGGGGAGCGGCCCTGAAGTAGGCTTGGCAATCGTGGATATGCTTATCTTTGAGAATGTCGCTTGGGTGCAAATAAGTGTGCGGCGCTGGCATTCAAATGCGATCACTGGCAATGAGATTCCCACCATTGCCTTGCACGGCATTATTCTCATGTTAATCAACTGACGATCCGAATCTTATCGGGCGCGCAGATGCAAAAACAAAAATGTACAGTGATTTCAGAGGGGCCGTCAGAGTTGGGTACATCATCCGCAACGTCCAACCAACCGCATCGGGACCACCGCCGTTCTCTGGCTATTGGGCTCCTGCGTGCCCGCGAGGCGGTGATGAGCCATTTTCGGCCGATCCTCGCTGCGCATGACGTGACCGAACAGCAGTGGCGGGTTATCCGCGTTCTCAGTGAGGCAGGCAGGCTCGATGCGACCGAGGTGGCAGACAAGGCGTCGATCCTAGCGCCGAGCCTTACGCGGATGATCCGATCGCTCGAGGAGCGCGGTTTCATCACCAAGCATAAGGATGAGGCAGACGGCAGGCGGGTATTGTTGCAGATTACACCGGCAGGACAGGCGATCGTCGAGGAAGTCATGCCGGAAAGCCTGAAGGTATATTCCGATATCGACAGCCGCTTTGGGGCGGAGCGGATGGAGCAGCTTCTCGATATGCTCGACGAGTTGGCATCCCTGAGGCTTGAGGGTGGACCTTACGCGGAGGATTGAGTTCTCAGCGTTGAACTAATTAATGTGTTAAACATATTTATTGACGATCCGGCCGAACTATAGCAGTCTTCCTTTATGCTAACGCTGTTGGGAGGCAGAGTTGGATCTCTTGCAGAACCGCAACCTCGTCGATCGCGCTTGGTCGCCGACGCCTTACGATCAATGGGTGGATGAGCTTCAAAGCATCTGTGGGAACTTCAACCCGCATACGATGAAGCGCGGCGACAGTGTGGTCGGTATGGCGAGCCGCATCGATGTCTGCGGCATGGAGTTCGCCCATGTTTCCAACGATTTGGATTATGTTCACCGTGATTGGGACGATATTCGCCGGGATGCCAATGAGCACCTGTTCCTGATCCTGCAGCTTGAAGGCGTCTGTGGCGTCGAGCATTCCGGGCAACAGAACATCCTCGATGTCGGCGAATGCATTCTGGTGGATTCCACTCGGCCGACCACTTTCTATTTTCGCGGACACTTCTCCAATCATCTGTCGCTGCATCTGCCACGGCAATTAATGTATTCGGACCGCAAGGTCGATTTCGATGTCGCCCGTAAGCTTGTGGCGAGCGATCCGATGGCGATGATGCTGCGTGCGCTGATCGCCAAGATGATGACGACGCCGGAAAATGATGTGGCTTCTCCGCATCTGCGCCAGTTGATGTTCGATACGACCCGTCAGGCGTTCCTGTCGACCGGCATCCAGACCGCCAGCTTGAACTCGCTGCATGACAGTGCCGGAAGGCGCATGCAAATGGTCGACATTCTGATAGACAAACACCTGACCGATACCGATCTCAACGCCAAATGGCTGGCAACACGATTGGGTGTGTCGATCCGCACCCTGCAGCAGGATTTCCAGGGGATGGGGATGACCTGCACGACTGTCATTCGCGACAAGCGGCTGCGTTTCGCGCGTGAAAAGATCGAGCAGTTGAAGGAGCAACGCAACCCGACGACGATCGCCGAAGTCGCCTATTCTGCGGGCTTCAACGACATTTCCTATTTCAATCGCAGCTTCAAGGATCTGTTCGATTGTGCGCCGAGCGAACTGCTTCGCTCCCCCGAGCCGGCCCATAAATCGGACTGATGCGCACTCTGCGCTCCAGTCCAAGACGAGGCGCGTTTCTCCCCAAGACGGGTGTTGCAGCAATAGCCATAGTCCTCCCGGAAGTCACGGGAGGAGAATAACGTGAAGCAGTATACCCTGCTTATCGGCGGCGAACCTGTCGCCACATCCCATCATGCACCGGTCGCAAATCCGTCTGATAGCAGCGTTGTCGGCTATATGCCGCTTGCCAGCGAAATCGACCTCGACCAGGCAGTCGCTGCAGCCGCGAAGGCCTTCAAGAGTTGGTCGCAGACCTCGAACGAAGAGCGCGCAAAGGCCTGCCGCGACGTCGCGGAGAAGATCAACGAGCATGCCGAGGAGCTCGCCCAGATCCTCACCCGAGAGCAGGGTAAGCCGCTCAACGGTCTCGGTTCGCGCTTCGAGATCGGCGCGGCAATTGCTTGGACACGCCATACCGCCGAGCTCGAACTGCCCGTCGAGATCCTGCAGGATGATAGTGAGGGGCGCGTAGAGCTACATCGTAAGCCGGTCGGCGTCGTCGGTTCGATCACGCCCTGGAACTGGCCAGTGATGATTGCCTGCTGGCATATCGTTCCGGCTGTGCGGGCCGGCAACACCGTCGTTATCAAGCCGTCGCCTCTGACGCCACTTTCGACCATCCGCCTCGTCGAGATCATGAACGAGGTTCTGCCGCCGGGCGTCGTCAATGTCATCACCGGCGAAAACAGCATTGGTGCGGCCCTCTCCGCACATCCCGGCATTGCCAAGATGACCTTCACCGGCTCGACGGAAACCGGCAAGAAGGTCATGGCCTCCGCGGTCGCGACCCTGAAACGCCTGACACTGGAACTTGGCGGCAACGATGCTGGCATCGTGCTGCCCGATGCCGATCCGAAAGCCATCATCGAAGGTCTCTTCTGGGGCGCCTTCATCAATAACGGCCAGACATGCGCGGCGCTGAAACGTCTTTATGTTCACGACAGCATCTATGAAGATGTCTGCCGCGGCCTTGCCGATTACGCTTCCAGGATCATCGTTGGCGATGGCTTGGACGAGTCCAGTATCCTAGGGCCGGTACAGAACGAGATGCAGTACAACAAAGTGCGCGAGCTTGTCGACGATGCGCGTGCCCGTGGTGGCCGCATCCTGACCGGCGGGGCACCGATGGATCGCCCCGGTTATTTTTATCCGATCACGCTCGTCGCCGATGTCGACCATGGCGTCCGGTTGGTCGATGAAGAACAGTTCGGTCCAGCCCTGCCGATCATCCGTTACAGCGACATCGACGAGGTGGTGGCCCGTGCCAATCAGAATCCCGCCGGCCTTGGCGGTTCCGTCTGGTCCTCCGACGCGGAGAAGGCGAAGCGCTATGCGATGCAGCTCGAATGCGGTTCGGTCTGGATCAACAAGCATGGCACGATCCAGCCCAATGCGCCCTTCGGCGGCGTGAAACAGTCCGGAATCGGTGTCGAGTTCGGCATCGAAGGGCTGAAGGAATTCACCACAATCCAGACGGTATTGAGCTGAGCCATGGCGACTTATGACTACATCATCGTCGGTGGCGGCTCCTCGGGCTGCGTGCTGGCAAACAGGCTTTCGGAAAATCCGGCGCATAAGGTGCTGCTGATCGAATCTGGCCGGCGGGATTCGGACCCCTGGATCCACATTCCCGCAACCTTCTTCAAGGTGTTGGGCAAGGGCATCGATATTCATCCCTATGCATCGAACCCCGACAAGGGCTTGAATGGCCGGCCGAGCATCGTGCCGCAGGGCAATGTGCTGGGCGGCGGCAGTTCCGTGAATGCGATGATCTATATTCGCGGTCATCGCAACGATTACGACACCTGGTCGCAAATGGGCTGCCAGGGCTGGTCCTACGAGGATGTGCTTCCAGTTTTCCGCTCGCTGGAAAACAACGAGCGGTTGAACGGCCAATTCCATGGGAGGAGGGGGTCGCTGCGCGTCTCCGATCCGCGCCATCGCCATCCGTTGAGTGAAGCCTTCATCAAGGCCGCAACCGAAATTGGCATTCCTCATAATGATGATTTCAACGGCGCGGATCAGGCTGGCGTCGGCTTCTACCAAAGCACGACCTATGGCGGCCGTCGCTGGAGTTCGGCCCAGGCCTTCCTGCGCGAGGCGGAGAAGCGGCCGAACTTGACCGTGCTGACGGAGCGCAAGGTCGCCCGTATCCTGTTTGAGGGGCAGAAGGCGGTCGGCGTCGAGTTGCTCGACGGAACGGTATTTAAGGCATCTCGTGAGATCGCACTTGCCGCCGGTGCCATCGCAACGCCGAAGATCCTGCAGCTGTCTGGCGTTGGCGATGGCGAGCATCTCGCCTCTTTGGGCATCAAGGTCGTCGCCGACCTGCCGGGAGTAGGTGACAACTATCAGGACCATCTGGAAGTGCCGGTGCAGGGCGAGACGCGCGAGCCGATCTCGATCAAGGGCCACGACAAGGGTCTTCGCGCTGCTGGTCACCTGCTGCGCTATCTGACCTCGCATCGTGGGCTCTTGTCTTCCAACGTCGTCGAGTGCGGCGGCTTCGTCGACACGGCCGGGGTAGGACAGCCGGACGTCCAGTTCCATGTCCTGCCGGTCCTGATCGGCTTTGTCGACCGAGACCCCGAGCCCGGTCACGGCCTCAGCATCGGTCCGTGCTATCTGCGACCGCGCTCGCGCGGCTGGGTCCGGCTGAAGAGCGCAGATCCCAAGGAGCAGACGGACTTCAACGCCAATCTGCTTTCCGATCCGGGCGATATCGAGACTTTGGTGCGCGGCGTCGAAACGGCGATCCGCATTCTCGACGCGCCGGCCCTTGCCAAGCTGGTCAAGCGCCGCGTGCTGCCGAAGCCCGGCGTTGAGAAGGACCCGGAGGCCCTGCGCGACTACATTCGCCAGTCTTGCAAGACCGTGTTCCACCCGGCGGGAACGGCCCGCATGGGCCGGGCCGACGATCGCATGGCAGTGGTCGGGCCGGACCTGAAGGTGCGAGGGGTCGAGGGGCTGCGCGTCTGCGACGCCTCGGTGATGCCGACCTTGGTGTCGGGCAACACCAACGCCCCGACGATGATGATTGCGGCAAAGGCTGCCGCCTTCATGACAGGAAAGTCGATTTCCGGCTGAGCCGTAAATCGGGGAAGTAAAGAGCCCGTGGGGAGCGGGACAACAAACTGGAGGAGACTATGCCTATCAAACTGAGAGGGCTGGCAATCGGCCTTTTTCTGACGCTCGTTTCGGCGTTCAGCGCGCATGCGGCCGCATCCTGCGGCGACAATGGCGGCAAGCCGGCAACGGGCGAGCCGATTGTGATTGGCGCCATCACCGGCAAGACCGGACCGGATGACTTTTCCAATTCCACCAAGGCGGCGAAGGCCTATTTCGATTGCCTGAACGCCAATGGCGGCATCAAGGGCCGGCCGGTCAAATATCTGGTCGAGGACGACCAGTGGAATCCGGAAATCGCCGCGCAGCTCGCTGCAAAACTCGTCAACGACCAGAAGGCTGTGCTGATGGTCGGCAATTCGAGCTTTGTTGAATGCGGTGCCAATGCTGATTTTTACAAGAAGGCTGGCATTCTGGTGCTCGCCGGCGTCGGCGTGCCGCGAGAATGCTACTTTGCAGAAAATTACGCGCCGGCCAACGCCGGCCCCCGTGTTTCCATGCTGGGCGCCATGGGTTATGCGCTGGATAAACTCAACGCCAAATCCGTCGTCTGCATCGGCCCGAATATTCCGAATGTCGGCACCTGGTCCTGCGATGGCGTGATGCTGCTTGCCAAGGAAAAGGGGTTTGCTGCTCAGACGATCCTGATGGATCCGGGCTCAGCGGATGCCACGTCGATTATTCTTCAGGCGGCGTCAAGCAAACCTGACGTCATTGTTCTCGGTCTGCCGAAAGGTGTTACCGTGCCGCTGCTGACGGCAGCCGAAGAGCAGGGCCTTAACCAGTCGATCACCTTCCTGAGCGCCGCCTCAGCCTATGATCTCTCCGTTCCCGCCACCATCGGCTCGGGCTGGGATGGCAAGTTCTATGTCAACATGGAATTCAACGATCTGAACGCCGAGACCCCGGACAATCAGAACTGGCTGGCCGTCATGGACCAATATGGTCAGAAGTCTGACCCGCGCGACACCTTCGCCCAGGCAGGCTATTTGGCTGCCCGCATCGCCGAGAAGGCGCTAATGACGCTCGATCCGTCCAATATCAATCGCGAAACGGCTTCTGCCGCCGTGCGCCAGATCAAGGATTTCAAGAGCGATATCTTCTGTGCTCCCTGGTACTTCGGTGAGGGTCAGGCGCGCCACAACGCCAATTCGACGACTCGCATGGCTGTCAGCGAAGGCGGGAAGTGGAAGGTCGTTTCCGATTGCGCACCATCGCCGGATCCGGAGTTGAAGGATATCCGCGCTTTTGAAAAGTCCGCCGGCATCAACTGAGCGCTGACGTTTGCCCTCGGTTCCGCGGCGCAAAAGCCGCGGAGCCGAGCGACCCGAGGGGATCGATCCATGAACCTTCTACCCTTTGTCATTTCCGGGCTGGGGATCGGTGCAATCTATGCGCTGTCCGGCGTCGGGCTCGTCGTCTTGTTTCGAGCGACTGGCGTTCTCAACTTTGCATTCGGCGCCTTCGGCGCGATCGGTGCGCATTGTGCCTGGCAGTTGCTTGAGTGGAAGATGCCGCTCGCCGCGGCCATTCTTGCTGCCGTTGCCGTCTCGACGACGATCAGCTTTCTCTATGGACGGATATTCGCACCTATGCTGGCGCATCGCGATATTGTCGTGCGGGCCGTCGGAACCTTGGCGCCCGCACTTATCCTGATCGCGATCATGGGCGTCACTTGGGGCGAACTGCCACGTCGTCTGCAGTTCCCGACCGATCAGATGTTCATTTCTCTTTTCGCCGTTCGTCTGACCTTCACGCGTGTCATCGCCATTATCCTCGCCATCGTGATGGTCGTAGCCATAACGATGCTGCTGAACCGTACGCGTCTTGGCCTTGATATGCGCGCTCTTGCCAACGATCGTGATCTCAGCGCCGTCCTCGGCGTGCGTATCCTCTATACGGAAACTGCCGCCTGGATCATCACCGGTATTTTCTCTGGCTTTGCCGGCCTGTTGCTTGCCGACCTCGTGCGGCTGCAGGGAACCTTTCTGACCTTGCTGGTCATACCTGCTATCGCCGCTGCGATCCTCGGTCAATTGCAGTCGCTGTGGCAAACGGCCGTGGCTGGCCTTCTGATCGGCATTGCCGAGGCGGTGCTGACGCCGATTGCCTGGATATCGCCCTATCGCGCGGCGGCACCCTTCATCATCGCGCTGATCGCGGTCACAATTCTGGGAGGCACCGCGAAAGTCGCGTTGAAGGACCGATGACCATTCAGGAGCAAACAATCGCCCCAAACGCCGAAGGCATATCGATGGTGCGTCTGCCCAGGCAACTTCTTCATGTGCCGGTGACGATGCTGGCCTTTTCGGTCGTCGTCGCCAGCCTTGCCAATTCCTTCTGGCTGTCCGCGGCCACCTCTGCGATCGCACTGTCGCTATCGGTTGCCGGTCTTGCCATCCTTTATGGTCAGCTTGGTCTCGTCTCTCTTTGCCAGTTTGCCCTTGTCGGGGTCGGCGGCTGGGTGACACTTCGCGTCGGCCATGCCTTCCACCCGCCCTTCGAGGCAAGCCTGCTTGCGGGCGCCATCGTGGCTTCGGTGGTGGGACTGGCATTCGGCGTGCCCGCATTGCGTTTGCGCGGTCTCTATCTCGCGCTCGTGACGCTCATGCTTGCCGGTGCCTTTCAGATCGTCATCAGCGCCTGGGGCTTTCCCGATGGTGGTCCCGGCTTCCTGGGAAGGGCTGACGGCTCCGGCCGCGCGATGTTGGCAAGGCCGGCAATGGCCGACGGAGAAGTCTCCTATTTCCTCTATGTCTGTGCGGTTGCTGGAATCGGCCTGCTGATTGCGCAGTGGCATAAACTTGCCCGTCCCGGCCGGGCATGGGCGCTGATCCGTAAGGGCGAGACGGTCGCGGTGGCGAGCGGCGTCAACGTGCTGATCTACAAGGCCTGGGCATTCGCATTGAGCGGCTTTCTCGCAGGTCTTGCAGGTGGACTGCTTGCAGGCAACGTCGGTCAGCTCGACGGGCGCGCCTTCGGTGCCTTTGAAAGCCTCAATCTCTTCGCGCTTGCGATCGTCGGCGGGGTCTTCAACTGGTACGGCGCTGTCATCGCGGGGCTGCTGTTGCGCGCTGTGCCGGCGCTTCTGACTGACCTCGGTATCGACGGCTACGCTACGATCGGGATTTTCGGTGTCGCCCTGTTTCATGCTTTGGCGACGGCGCCGACCGGCATCGCCGGCCAGATCTCGGCGCTGATTGCCCGGCTGAATGCTGGTGTTTCCCGGCGGAGGACACGATGATCAAGATCGATAATCTCATCGTTCAATTTGGCGGTGTCCGGCCGATCAATGAACTCAGTGCCGTGCTCACGGCGCCGGTGGCCGGTCTCATCGGCCCGAACGGAGCGGGCAAGACCACATTGCTCAACGTGCTTTCCGGTTTCGTGAAACCCATCCAGGGCTCGGTCTTGCTCGACGAGCGGGCTTTGCTGCCGATGACGCCGCTACAGCGTGTGCGGGCCGGATTGCGCCGTTCGTTCCAGACCGAGCAGGTCGTGGAGGATCTGACGGTCGCCGGCAACATTGCCGCAATCGCAGATCATGTCGTCGGCACCGGACATTGTTCCCGCGCTGTCGACCAGGCTCTGGCCTTTGTAGGCCTGATGTCGATTGCCGACCGGCTCGGCCAATCCCTCAATCTCTTCCAGCGCCGCCTCGTCGAACTGGCAAAATGCGTTACCGGTGAACCGAAGCTCATCCTCCTCGACGAACCGGCCGCAGGCCTAACCGAAGAGGAAGGCAAAGCCTTTCGTGAACTGGTGCTGCGCATCCCCTCGGAGTTCCGGGCACAGGTCCTGATTATCGACCATGATGTCGATCTCATCCGTTCCATCTGCAGCGAAACCATGGTGCTCGACTACGGCAAGCTTCTGGCGCTCGGGGCAACACATACGGTGCTGGCCGATCCCAATGTGCGGCGTGCCTATCTGGGGGAGTTCTGACATGAACGTCACATCGGAAGTGAGCGTCGAGAACCTCGTTGTCGAGCGCGGCGGCAAGCGCGTCATTCATGGTGTTTCCTTTTCGGTCGCGGCCGGCAAGATCACGACATTGCTTGGTGCCAACGGAGCCGGGAAGTCGAGCACGGTGATGGCCATGGCGGGCGTTTTGCCGCGCGGCGGCTCCGTACGTCTGGGCGATGTGGCGCTTGAAGGGTTTTCGCCTGACCGCATTCGCCGGGCCGGTCTTGCGCTCGTCCCCGAAGGACATCGCGTGCTTGGGCAGCTTTCCGTGGAAGACAATATTCTTGTGGCGGCGCTCGCGGGTTCGGCGCTAGCGCGCCGGCGGGGGCTGGAACATGCCTATGAAATCTTTCCCGAGCTTGCCGAGCGGCGCCGTCAATCGGCATCGGATCTTTCCGGCGGCCAGAAGCAAATGGTGGCGATGGCGCAGGCCTTTGTCGCCAAGCCCCGTTTCATGATCGTCGACGAACTGTCGCTCGGTCTTTCGCCGGCCGTCGTCAAGCGCTTGGCGGAGGCGCTGAAGATCGCGGCCGCCAGTGGCATCGGCGTCCTGCTGATCGAGCAGTTCGCCAACCTCGCACTGGATCTCGCCGATCAGGCCCTTGTCCTGGAGCGCGGATATCTTGCTTTTACCGGTGCCGCTGCAACCCTCAAAGCGCAGCCGGATATTCTCCACGGCGCCTACCTGGCGAGCTGAAGCGGAGGGTTTCACCTCTGGAGGACACCTAGCATGGCTGCAGCACTTCAACGGTATGTCGAGAGCGCCAATGGGCGAGCGTTTGCGGGACTGGCTCGCAACCTGTTCGGAAATGTTCGGATCGACTTCAGCACCGCCGATGAGGAAAAAAGCCGGATGACATCGGCCATGCTGGGCGCTTGCCGGCTGACGCGGCTGGAGGCGGATCGGCATGTCGTCTTTGGGGAACGAGTTATGGCTGGGCCGGATGATCCGGACGCGATCAAGCTGCTCCTGCAGACGGAAGGCAGCGCCTTGCTTGCCCAAAGCGGGCTGCATGCGCCGGTTTCGCAGAATGCACTGGTGATCTACGATCCGCGCCGTCCCTACATGCTGACAAACAACACGCCGGTTCGCCAATTGCTGCTGCAATTGCCGCGTCACGCATTGCCCCACGCAGCGGTCGAACGCCTGACGAGGCCCTTTACCGCGCATGCCGAGCGAGACGGCATGTGCCGGATTTTGCTGTCGCTGATGGATTCGACCATGCATGAAATCGACCATCTCGACGAAGCACGGCGCTCCAGCGTCGGCCAGACCATGGTCGATCTTGTCCGTACCATGATGGCTGCAGACCTTCAGCCGGCAAGGCCGGTCGTCAATCCGTTGGACCTGCTGCTGCAGCGGATCAAGGATTTCATCGACATCCACCTCGCGCGACCGGACCTCAGCGTTACCATGATCGCGCGCCATATGGGCTGCTCGGTGCGCTATGTCTATCGCGCATTCGAAGTCGAGTGCCTGACGCCTTCGGACTACATCTGGGATCTGCGTCTGCAGAGAGCGGCGGAGCAATTGCGAGATGCCGGAGGCTATGCGGGGGAAATATCCGGGATCGCTTTCGCGCTCGGCTTTTCCTCCAGCGCGCATTTTTCGCGAGCCTTCCGCCATCGTTATGGCGTTTCGCCGTCGCAATGGCGCAAGGCCCGGATTTCATAGACTGAGGGTGGTGGCCCGACAGAACGCTGGGCCACCTCGATTTTTCATCGCATGGATTCGGCGACCCTCAACGTATCCGTGAACTGCTCAAAACGGCGGATCTTGTCGCCCGCCACGTCCCAAACGTGCACGACGCGGGCTTTGAAGGCCTTGCCCGTGCGCTTATGCGTGCCGCTATAATCTCCGACGCCGATCACCTCGTCGCCGGCGTCGAGAAGACGTTCCAGCTTGAAGGTGTATCCGTCGAAGGCCTGGCCGAGCGCCTGAAAGACGTTCTCGAAGACTTCCTGCGGACCGACATAGGTGCCCGCACAGGGGAAACCGTCCATCTCCGTCCAGCGGCAGTCCGGAGCGATGTCGGCAAGCATGCCGTCCATGTCGCGGCGGTCGTTGGCGTCGTAATGTGCCTTTACGATATCGAAAGCTCTGCGCATTGCGTCCTCACACTGGTTCCTGGCCGGGCAGGTAATAGGTCATTGATGCCTTGCGGATGAAGGCGCCGGCCGGGCTGTTCTGGATGCGGCCATCTCCGGTGATGCCGAGAAACTTGCCTGTCGACCGCATGTCGTTGAAATTATAAAAGAATGTTGATGCGACCGGGATCTTGAATTCGCGGAAGGTGAAGATGTACAGGTTGTCGTCGAACTTGTAAGTGGTGGCGAGATCGACGTCGCCATGGCCGCGCTGAACGCCGACCAGGCATTGCCAGGCGTAGCGCTGCGACGACAGATAAGTGTGCTCGTAGACGTGATTGGGGCTGTAGGTGAAATGTGCCCTGAGCCCAATCAGGTCGCGGCTTTCGTGCGGCACCGGCCCGCTCACTGCACCGCCCTCGATGACACCAGGCCGGAAGATCTGGGCGACCTGCGGCTCGCCGACAGCATCCTTGGCATCGCGAACGAGGGAATAGATGGAAAGCACGCGTCGCGTTTCGATATTGAGGATCAGCGTTTCGGCTTCCTTGGGACGACCGGCAAAGACGATCTCCACGAAATAGGTCTTCGGCGCGACTTCGATCACTTCCGCCTTGTCGGTGCCGCCATCCTTGCCCTCAGACCATTTGATTTCGCCGTTAGCAAAGGCCAGCTCAAACGTGCGGCCGTCGTCGAAGCTGATTTTGTAAGATGGGCCGGCGAGGGCCTCGGTTGCGGGCAAGCGGTTCGTGTCGATGCCGTAGGCGAATTCGTCGTAGGTTTTCCAATCCTTTGGATTTTGGTTCATCGGTGTCTCCTCCTCTTGATCAATCCGCAAAGGCGAGGGTCGGCAGGTCGACAGTGCCGGCGCCGCCATCGACGGTCAGGACTGCGCCGTTGATCATCGATGCCTCTGCCGAAGCCAGGAAGCAGACGGCGTTGGCGACATCCTCGGCAGTTGCCGGGCGGCCGAGCGGCACGTCCTTGGTGACGAGCGCATAGGCTTCCTCGATATTCTTCAGCTTGAACTTCTCGACGATGACTTCCATCTGCTCGTCGGCCATCGCCGTCGAAACCCAGCCGGGGCAAACGGAATTGGTGCGTACGCCCTTGCGGCCATAGTCGCGCGCCAGCGATTTCGCGAGGCCGATGCAGCCGTGTTTCATGGTGACGTAACCCGCCGCATCCGGCCCGGCAAAGAGGCCTGCGATCGAGGCCAGAACGACGATATTGCCCTTGCTCTTGATGAGATGGGGCAGGGATTCGCGCGCACTGACGAAAGCGGTGTTGAGATTGAGCCGGACGGCGAGATCCCATGTTTCATCCGACATGCTGACCGTTGGTCCGACACCGTGACCGCCGGCATTGGCGATCAGGATGTCAAGGCCGCCAAAGGTCTCGACGACTTTCTCGACGGCGGCTCTCATGGCCGCGCTGTCGGCCGCATCGGCTGCAACGACAGCGGCACCGATTTCCTCCGCAACGCCGCGAAGCGGTTCGGGCCGACGCCCTACAAGCGCGACATTGCCACCCTCCTGCCGGATGCGGCGAGCGACCGCCGCGCCAATGCCCGTGCCACCACCGGTGATCAAGGCAGTCTTGTTCTTGAAACGCATGTTTCCTCCTCTCGGCTTTGCGGATCATCATGGCGGATGCGTGCAGACGCGTCGCGTCCAGCTCTGCACTCCGTTTTGACTGAGCGTGCACAACGCAGGCTGCCGGACGCGGAAAACCGCACGATCGACTGCCGCCGATCGCGAGGCGCCCAAGGAGATTAGCTTCGGGAAATCAGTAGACTTTTGCGTCTGCGGGCGGCTTGGCGGCGTCCGCCTTCTTGAAATCGTCGAGGAGCTTGGTCGTCGCATTGGCAAGCAGCGTGACGTCGTTGCCGATTGCGACGAAGGTCGCGCCAAGCTCGAGATAGCGTTTCGCAAGCGAGAGGTCGCCGATCAGGATGCCGGCGGCCTTGCCATGCGACTGGATCCTGGCAAGCGCCTTTTCGACCTCTGCCTGAACCTCCGGTGCGCCTGGCTTGCCGAGATAGCCCATGTCGGCAGCGAGATCGGCGGGTCCGATGAAGACGCCGTCGACGCCTTCGGTCGAAGCGATTTCATCGATTGCGGCAAGCCCCGCGCGGCTTTCCACCTGCAGAAGCAGGCAGATTTCGTCATTGGCCGTCTGCAGATAATCGGGAATGCGATTGAAGGCGGAAGCGCGGGCAAGGGCCGCACCAACGCCGCGCACGCCATGCGGCGGATACCGCACCGCCCTGACCATGGTTTCGGCCATCTCCTTGCTATCGACCATCGGAATGAGTAGGGTCTGCACGCCGATATCGAGCATCTGCTTGATGATCCAGGTCTCGCCAATCGGCGGACGGATCACCGCATGGCTGGCCGTGCCCTTCATCGCCTGTAATTGCGAGACGAGAAGCGGTATGTCGTTCGGGGCATGCTCGGCATCGAGCAGCAGCCAGTCGTAACCGGCGCCGGCGCAGATTTCGATTGTGTAGGCATTGGCGAGCGCCTGCCAGAGGCCGATCTGCGCCCGCCCTCCCTTCAGGGCCTGTTTGAAAAGATTCCTAGGCGCAGGCATGTCTCACTCCTTCATGCAAAGAACAGGCTGACCGATCCGTATGAGCCGAAATCGGCATTGATCGTATCGCCGTGCCGTGCCTCGATCGGGCGGATGAACGAACCGGCAAGCACGATCTGGCCGGCTTCGATACCGTCGCCATATTGCGACAGTCGATTGGCAAGCCAGGCGATGCCGCGTGCAGGCTGGTTGAGCACACCGGCGCCAAGGCCGGTTTCTTCGACCTCGGCATTGCGGCTGACGATCGCGCCCATCCAGCGCATGTCGATCTGGTCGGGCCGCACGGCGCGGCCGCCGGTGACGATGCCGGCGTTGGCGGCGTTGTCGGAGATGGTGTCGACGATGGTGCGCGCCTTCTTCGTCTCCGGATCGACTCTGAGGATGCGGGTATCGAGGATCTCGAGGGCAGGGGTGATAAAATCGGTGGCGTTCAGCACGTCGAAGATCGAGACATTCGGTCCCTTGAGCGGCGCCTTCATCACGAAGGCGATCTCGGCCTCGATGCGTGGCTGGATGAAGCGGTCGGCCGGCACGGTCGCGCCGTCCTCGAACACCATGTCGTCGAAGAGCACGCCGGAATCGGGGATGTTGATATTGAGGGCATATTGCATCGCCTTCGACGTCAGCCCGATCTTCCAGCCGATCGGCTTGCGTCCGCGTGCGATCTTCTTCTGCACCCAGGCGTTTTGGATGGCATAGGAATCGTCCATGGTCATCTCTGGGTGCTTGAGCGACAGCAGCCCGGTCTGGACGCGCGTCCGCTCGGCTTGGTCGAGGTTTTCGGCGGCGGCTTGGATTTCGTCATGAGACAGCATCAGAGCACCTCGTCGGCGATGGTGTTTTTCAGGGTGCCGAGGCCATCGGCTTCGACTTCGACGATATCGCCGGGCTTCAGCCAGATCGGCGGATCGAAGCGGGCACCGGCCCCCGTCGGCGTACCCGTGACGATGACGTCGCCAGGAACAAGGGTGGTGAAAGTGGAGATGTAGTTGATGATCTTGCGGAAGGAGAAGATCATCCGGCTGGTGCGGTCGCTTTGGCGCACTTGGCCATTCACGCGGGTCTTAACCTCGATGTCCTCGAGCTGCGCGGCATCGGTGAAGGGGATCAGCCAGGGGCCGATCGCGCCGGTGCGATCGAAGTTTTTCCCCTGTGTGACGTTGAACTTTGCATGGCGCACCCAATCGCGGATCGTACCCTCATTGCAGAGCGACAGGGCCGCGATATGGGAGAAGGCATCGGCTTCGGCAACCCGGCGGCCACCCTTGCCGATAACGATGACGATCTCGCCCTCATAATCGAGCTGCGCGCTTTCCGGCGGGCGGATCAGCGGCTGGTCGTGTCCGGTAAAGGAACGCGGAAAGCGGATGAAGAGCGAAGGATTGGAAGGTGCCGCCTGCCCATCCTTGTATTCCTCGTTGCGGTCGGGAAAGTTGACGCCGACGCAAATGATCTTTTCCGGTGAGGGAATAGGAATCTCGAAGCGGATGTCGTCGAGTGCGAAATCCGGCTTTAGCGCGTTGGCCTCCTCGGCGAGTTGAACGAGGCGACCGGCCTCGATCACTTCGCGGAGCGTCGGCCATGTCGCGCCATGGCGCGCGGAGAGGTCGACGACGCCATCGGTCTTGACGAGACCATATTTCAGGGTGCCGTGATGGGAAAAGCTGGCGAGGCGGGGCCGTTCGGTCAAAATGGTCTCCTATGTCAAACTGCGGGCAATCTCGGTGATCACCGTGAAGGCCGTGTCGGCGTCATCGCGTGTCATCTCGAACTGGCCTGCCTGGAAGCGGATAGCGATACGCCCGTCGACGCGGGTTTGCGTGAGATAGATGCGGCCATCGTCGTTGATGGCGTTGATCAGCGCAATGTTGTGCCGGTCGGCGTCCTCACCGCCTTTATGACGGAACGAGAAGAGCGACAGCACCGGCTCGCTGACGAGTTCGAAATCCGGTTCGGCGGCAAGCCGTTTAGCCAGCTCTTCCGACCAGGCTACATGGTTGCGGATCATGGTGCGCAGCCCTTCAAGCCCGTGATAGCGCAAGAGGAACCAGAGTTTCAGCGCGCGAAAACGACGGCCGAGCGGCACGGACCATTCGGAGTAGTCGATGATGCCGTCATGGCCATGCGTCTTCAGATATTCCGGCTGAATGGCGAGCGTGCGTACCTGGTCTTCCGGACTGCGGATGAACTGTACCGAGCAGTCGAAATTGGCGCCGAGCCATTTGTGAGGATTGAAGACGATGGAGTCCGCGGCCTCGACACCATCCCGAAGCCTGCGGAACTCCGGGCAGATCATCGCGGAGCCGGCCCAGGCGGCGTCGACATGCAGGTAGAGCCCGTGCGCCTTCACGACTTCCGCAACCGCGCGGATCGGGTCGCAGGCACCGATCGAGGTGCCGCCCGTGCAGGCTATGACGCCGGCCGGAATATGGCCGGCGGCAAGGTCGGCCTTGATCGCGGCATCCAGCGCTTCGGGGTCCATGCCATTGAGCGGGCCCTTGGTGGGAATGCGCACGAGATTCGCCTCGCCGATGCCCGCTATCCAGATCGCTCGGTCAATGGAAGTGTGCACCTGTTTTGAGGCATAGACGCGTACGGCCTTGTGCGCTGAAAGCCCCTCGCTGTTGCCTTTCCAGCCGAGAGCTTTTTCGCGCATCACCAGCACGGCTGCGAGCGTTGCAGTTGAGGCGGAATCCTGGATGACACCGGCAAAACCGTCCGGAAGTCCCATAGCTTGCCGCAGCCAATCGACCACGCGAGTTTCAAGCTCCGTCGCCGCCGGCGAGGTCTGCCACAGCATGCACTGCGCGGCGATGGAGGTGACAAGGTAGTCCGCTATTACTGAGACTGGCGCGGCATTCGCCGGGAAATAGGCGAAGAAGCGAGGGTGCTGCCAGTGCGTCAGACCGTCCGGGATGATGCGCTCGAAATCGGCGAAGATCGCCTCCATGGCCTCGCCCGCTTCCGGTGCCGCACCAGCGATTTGTCGGGCGATGTCGCCGGGCTTCGTTTGCGCCCGCACCGGCCGCTCGCGCAGGCCCGCGCGATAATCGGTGCCCCAGTCGGCGACTTTTCGGGACCAATGACGGAATTCTTCGCTGTCCATATATCATTCCCTTGGTACTGCGTTATCTCGGCGCCGGGCCATCCCTTGCGCAATGTTTTCGAGGCGAACAGCCGGCTGAGCATTTCAATGCCGCTGCCTCGACATGAGACTGAATCCAGGATGGGTTATGCTTTATCTAGGGCCTTCCTTGACCTCAGACGACACCGCCGAGGCAGACATATTTGATTTCGGTGAACTCCTCGATGCCGTAGCGCGATCCCTCGCGGCCAAGGCCGGAGAGCTTGACGCCGCCGAAGGGGGCTTCGGCCGTCGAGATCAGGCCGGTATTAACCCCGACCATGCCGTATTCGAGGGCCTCGGCGACCCGGAAGACGCGAGCAAGATCCTTGGCATAGAAATAAGAGGCAAGACCGAATTCGGTGTCGTTGGCCTGGGCGATGACATCGGCCTCGTCCTTGAAGCGGAAGAGGGGAGCGACCGGCCCGAAGGTCTCTTCCTTCGCGACAGCCATCGCCGGCGTGACATCGGCAAGCACCGTCGCCTCATAAAAGCGGCCGCCGAGCGGATGGCGATGGCCACCGGCAACGACACGGCCGCCTTTGGAGAGCGCATCGGCAACATGCTCCTCGACCTTGGCAAGGGCCGCCTCGTCGATCAGCGGGCCGAGATTGATGCCCTGGTCGAAACCGTTGCCGGTCTTCAGTGCGCCGACGGCCTTGGCAAGCTTTTCGGCAAAGGCATCATAGGCACCGTCCTGCACATAAAGACGGTTGGCGCAGACGCAGGTCTGGCCGTTGTTGCGGAACTTGGCGATCAGCGCGCCTTCGACGGCGGCATCGAGATCGGCATCGTCAAACACGATGAAGGGCGCATTGCCGCCGAGCTCCAGCCCAAGTTTCTTGATGGTCGGTGCGCTCTGTTTATAGAGTTCGGCGCCGACTTCGGTCGAGCCGGTGAAGGTGAGCTTGCGCACAACCGGGCTTGCGGTCATCTCGCCGCCGATGGCGCGGGCCGAGCCGGTCAGCACGCTGAAGAGGCCCTTCGGCAGGCCGGCACGCTCCGCCAGCACTGCGATCGCAATCGCCGAAAACGGCGTCTGCGAGGCCGGCTTCAGCACCATGGCGCAGCCGGCGGCAAAGGCGGGACCGGCCTTGCGGGTGATCATCGCATTTGGAAAGTTCCAAGGGGTGATCGCCGCGACCACGCCGATCGGCTGTTTCATCACCAGAATGCGCTTGTCCTTCTGGTGGCCGGGGATGATGTCGCCGTAGACGCGGCGGGCTTCTTCGGCGAACCATTCGACAAAGCTGGCGCCATAGGCGATTTCGCCCTTGGCCTCGGCAAGCGGCTTGCCCTGTTCGGCCGTCAGGATGCGTCCGAGATCATCCTGGTTTTCCATCATCAGCTCGAACCAGCGCCGCAGGATACCGGAACGTTCCTTGGCGGTGCGGGCGGCCCATTGCTTTTGTGCGATCTCGGCTGCGGCAATCGCCGTCTTGGTCTCGGCAGCACCCAGATTGGGAACAAGGCCGATGATCTCGCCCGTCGCCGGATTGTCGACCTTGATCGCATTGGAGGGATCGGCTTCGATCCAGTCGCCGCCGACCAATGCGGCCTGCCGGAATAATGTTGCGTCTTTCAAATCCATGACTGTCTCCTGCCGACGGTAGAAAGCGGGCGTTTTCGCCCGCTCTCAAGGGTAACGCTTAAGGCGCGATAATCGGATGTCACATGCAGTCTTTAATACCGCGACAACTTCATATGGCGATTGACATCCTTATAAAGGAGATAGCGGAACTTCCCTGGCCCGCCTGCGTAGCAGGCCTGAGGGCAGAAGGCGCGCAGCCACATAAAGTCGCCAGCCTCGACTTCCACCCAATCTTGATTCAGCCGGTAGACGGCTTTGCCCTCGAGTACGTAGAGACCGTGCTCCATCACATGGGTTTCTGCAAAGGGGATGACGGCACCTGGTTCAAAGGTGACGATCGTGACATGCATGTCGTGGCGCAGGTCCAACGGATCGACGAATCGGGTCGTTGCCCATTTCCCCTCCGTTCCAGGCATCGGTGTGGGTGCGATTTCCTGTTCATTGGTGAAAATCGGTTCTGGCGCATCCAAGCCCGGGACGGCCTCATAGGCCTTGCGGACCCAGTGGAACCGCGCGGTGACAGATCCGCGATTGCGAAGCCGCCAACCGGACGAAGGCGGCAAGAAGGCGAAGCCGCCGGGATGGAGCACATGAACGTCTCCCCCCAGTTCGACCGTCACCTCTCCTTCTACAATGAAGAGCGCGCCTTCGGCGTGCGGGTCCAATTCCGGCTGATCGCTGCCGCCCCCTGGGGCGACCTCCATGATGTATTGCGAGAAGGTTTCCGCAAAGCCGGAAAGCGGGCGCGAGAGCACCCAAAGGCGTGTTCCGTCCCAGAAGGGCAGATAGCTTGTGACGATGTCCATCATCACGCCTTTGGGGATCACGGCATAGGCTTCGGTAAAGACCGCGCGGCCGGTTAGGAGTTCCGTCTGCTTCGGAGCGCCGCCCGCCGGCGCGAAATAGGTTGGTTTTGTCACTTTGGCCTCCGCGAAATATGGCGCTCATGATCCTGCCTGATCGATGGCATCAGGGTAGGGCGAACATGGTATCGGTTTGCCCATATCAAACGGGTTTGTCCAGCCTTTGACGGTCTTGCAACAAGCTTTCGACCGGACTGCGACTGCAGCCCTCCTTCTCTCGTAACCGCCTTTACGAATACCTTTTGCCATCCCATGGGCAAGGCATCTGTAAGCTGGGACTGACGGCGGCCCGAACCTGTCGCCAGCTATTCGTAGCAACAGATCTGCATTCTTGGTGGGAAAATCTTATCGCAGCACCCACCTTGGACAACCCGTGGAGGCAGTGGAAGCAATGAATTCACAGCCGTAAGAGGATTAATTCCCACAATAACTCGACTCAAAATGATAATAGTACCTTACCATATGAACCCTACTGATAAGTATTGTAACTGGAATATGTATAGTTATACGTACAGCCTGTATGTTTATGAATATTTCTGACGCCAAATTAGGACTTATATATTCGATTATTCTTAATTTACTGATGTATTTCTGCATCTATGACGGATTTATGTCGGCAATTTTCTTGTATTTGCCCAAATACTATATTGGCTCCGGTGCTTCTCTGGCTATCTTGCGGCCGGAAGTTCACAAACTTTCGATTATAGGGAACAGCCGGATGAATGAACGTAACGGACAGGCTCCGGGTCGTTCCGATCAGGCACATAGATTGGAGAAAAAATGAACATCAAGAGCCTTCTTCTCGGCTCCGCTGCTGCTCTCGCAGTAGTTTCCGGTGCACACGCGGCTGACGCTGTTGTTGCTGCTGAACCGGAGCCGCTCGAATACGTCCGTATCTGCGACGCATACGGTGCAGGCTACTTCTTCATTCCGGGCACCGAAACCTGCCTCAAGATCGGCGGTAAGGTTCGTACGGAAGGTGAATGGTACAACGCCTACAACCCGAACGACGTTCGCGGCACGCTCTGGCACACCCGCGCTGAACTGCAGCTTCAGACGGCTACCGACACCGAATACGGTCCGCTGAAGACCAACACGGAACTGCGTTGGGATTGGCAGGAAGGCGGCTCCACGAGCACGAACTTCCTCCATGGCAGCATCAGCCTCGGTGGTTTCACCGTCGGTAAGGAAGATTCGCAGTTCAACGTATTCACCGGCTACGCTGGCGACGTCATCAACGACGACGTGGTCTATGACGGCCCGTATGAACTCAACCAGATCACCTACAACTACGATGCCGGCAACGGCTTCACGGCTGTGATCTCGGTCGAAGACACCAATTCTGGCGTTGGCGCAACCGGCTCTAACGGCGAAGACAGCTCGGATCACTACGCTCCGGACGTCGTTGCCGGTGCTGGCTACAAGGCTGGTGCATGGTCCTTCAAGGTCGTCGGTGGTTATGACTCCATCGTCGAAGAAGGCGCCATCAAGGCTCGCGTCGATGCTGACTTCGGCGTCTTCTCTGCCTTCTTGATGGGCGGCTGGAACACGGACGGCGACAAGCTGAACAAGTACGCTGGCGCGAACGGTGGCGGCGACGCTTCCGGTATCGGCTGGGGCGACTGGGCAGTTTGGGGCGGTGCAAGCGTTCCGATCAACGAAAAGCTGAAGTGGAACTTCCAGGTCGCTTATACCGACTCGAAGATCTTCTCTGCTACGACGAACCTCAAGTGGAAGCCGGTTAAGGACCTGCTCGTCGAGCCGGAAATCACCTACACCAACTGGGATTCGATCAACGAAGATCAGTGGGCTGGTATCCTCCGCTTCGAGCGCAGCTTCTAATCTGATCTGAATTTGACCTCCGATCAGAAAAGGGAAAAGGCCCGGTTTCCCTCCGGGCCTTTTTTCTTGCCTATCGCACGCAGCCCGCAAATGTGCGGTAAATAATGCGTTTTTCGTGCCTTTTGCCGTCCCAAGCGACCCAAGCAGGCCATTCTAATCTTTGATAATCCTACCCGCTTGCCCAGGCCGCCTGTGAGGCGCCTTGTCGGCTCGCGTTTTGAATGGTTTCCGCGCTCAGTTAGATAATTGTCTCACTGTTGCGTGAAGTGGTGCCCTTGCCCCTGACAAAACATCGCTACCTTTGCTAGGTGCATAGCGATCATCGAAGCGATGTCGATTGTACGTCCCTGTCAAATATCAGGAGTTTGAGCATGACCGGTTCTTCCGACTACACGCCGCCGAAAATCTGGACCTGGAACAAGGCGAATGGAGGCCAGTTCGCGAGTATCAACCGTCCGATCGCGGGACCGACACACGACAAGGATCTGCCGGTCGGCCGCCATCCTCTCCAGCTTTACTCGCTCGCAACGCCGAATGGCGTGAAAGTCACGATCATGCTCGAAGAGCTGCTGGCTCTTGGCCATAGCGGCGCGGAATATGACGCCTGGCTGATCAAGATCGGCGAGGGAGAGCAGTTCGGCAGCGGCTTCGTGGAGGTCAATCCCAACTCCAAAATACCGGCGTTGATGGACCGCAGTGGCCCCAAGCCGATTCGGGTTTTCGAGTCCGGTTCGATCCTGGTTTATCTCGCCGAAAAGTTCGGTGCTTTCCTGCCGACAGACGCCGCCGCGCGCGCCGAGTGCCTGTCGTGGCTGTTCTGGCAGATGGGAAGCGCACCATATCTCGGCGGCGGCTTCGGCCATTTCTACGCTTACGCGCCGACGAAGATCGAATATGCGATCGACCGCTTTGCCATGGAGGTGAAGCGCCAGCTCGACGTGCTCGATCGCCGGCTTGCCGAAAGCGAATATCTCGGCGGCAAGGACTATACGATCGCCGACATCGCCGTTTGGCCCTGGTATGGCGGCCTGGTCAAGGGCTGGCAATATGGTGCGGCGGAGTTCCTTCAGGTGGAGGATTACAAAAACGTCCAGCGTTGGGCAGACGCAATCTTCGAACGGCCGGCCGTGCAACGCGGACGGATGGTCAACCGTGTATCCGGTGAGCCCTCAAGCCAATTGCATGAGCGCCATGACGCCAGCGATTTCGAAACCAGGACGCAGGACAAGCTCGCTGTCGCGAGCTGAGCGATCCTTTCGCTGGAGCCAAAGCTGGGCGTTGCAGTGCCCAGCGACGTGTCGGGAGAACTCGGCGATTTTCAACCGAATCAGTCCTATGAGAACCGTCGAGCCCGACATCCACTGCACATGAAGGCGGCCGCCAAGACTATCCGCCATTGGTGAGCCGTTTGGCGCCGCCTCGACAAGAGATGTTCCGATGATAAAAGGCATCGGTGATATCATATGTGGAAGTGGGACAACGAAGAGGGTTCATGCGGCATTCCCGGTCAGATGTGCAAGGGCGCACGCGCGTCGGCCCTGGCGTGGTGGCGTCAAAGAAGGTCGGCCTTCGATCGACTGAGATCGCCGACCGGAACTTCCGCGTCATCCTCGAGGCCATTCGCCGCTACGGCCCGTTGACGCGGCTCGAGTTGGGGCAGCGGACGGGACTCAGCGGACCGGGCATCACCAACATATTGCGGCGGCTGAGCGAAGATGGGCTCGTGACGTCGAGGCGGCGCAGGGATGCGGCCAAGGGGGCTTCGTCCACGGAGTTTGCGCTCAATCCGGATGGCGCCTGCTCCATCGGCGTTCGATTGGGCGGTGCTCGACCGGAAGCCGTGTTGGTCGATCTCAGCGGCCAGATTCGAGAGCGGACACAGCTCGACCTGACTGTCGAGCTGCCGGTCAGCCTTGAAAAGGCGGCCCGTGATCTTCTGGCGGGCAATACCGCGGCGCATCGCCTGCTTGGCATAGGCATCGCCGCTCGCTCGGCGGATGACATCAGCATTGGGCAGATAGAGTTTGATTCACGGCCGCTCCGCGTCTTGGTCGAGCGCGAGTGCGTGGCGGCGGTGCTTGCCGAGCGCACCATTGGCGCGCCAATGCCTGAGGGTGGCCTCGTGATGATCATCATCGATGACGCGGTGGAGGCAGCGCTTCTCGTGCGCGGAGTGCCCTTTGCCGGAGTGCATGGCAGGGCGGGCAGCATCGGCGCGATGCGGACGGGTCCGGATCATGTGCGGCTCGACAGTATCGTCGGCTTGCACGCACTGGAGGCCTGCCTCTCGCCGGAGGAGTTTGCGGCGCTTCTGGCCGGAGAGGAGCTGCCGATGTCGGCGGCGATTTCGGACTGGGTGAAAAATGCCGCCGGTCATCTGCTCGACGCTATCGTCGCCACGGCAGGGTTCCTTGCTCCAGGGGCAATTCTTATCGGCGGTGATCTGCCGCGCGGCATCATCGAGGCGCTGATCCACCAAATGTCGATCGAGCGCCGCAATACGACCATTCGTCCGTTCATCACGCCATGGATATCGCCCATGAGGCCGGCGAGCTTCGACGGCGGCGGCATTGCCCTCGGGGCAGCCCTGCTGCCATTCTTCGATGCCCTGCTGCCGTCGCCATCGGCGGGATAAAAAATATGCCCGGCCGATTTCGACCGGGCACGCTGTGGCTATGCCACCTGTTCGTCCCTGTGGCTGAGATCGGAGGCGAGCGCCTTGTCGAGCACCTTCTGGATATTGGCGGCGCGGCGGAAGGACGGCTCCTGCGTCTTGCCGGCCCTGACAGCCTGCACGAAGCGCTGATAGTTGGTTTCGACCGGGTCGAACGGGATATCGCGCCATGTGGCGGTATGGACATCGTCGCCGAGGCAGGCGCGCAGGGTCGACTTGCCCGTGTCGTAGATCATTTCGATCGAGCCCGTCTCACCATAGACGCGCAAGCGCAACTGATCGAGCTGGCCCGCCGCCGTGCGGGTTGCCTGAATCGTCCCGATCGCGCCCGAGGTGAAATCGACATTCATGGTGAAGCTGTCATTGGCATCGAGATCGTATTCGTCGATCTTATCGCCCGGCGCCTTGGTGAAGGTTTTCAGCCGGCCAAAGACATGTGCGACGTCGAGCCCCGAGCCATAGGAAGTGAAGTCGACGATGTGGATGCCGATGTCGCCGAGTGCGCCGTTGGAGCCGTGCTTCTTGCTGAGGCGCCACAGCCACTTGCTTTCCGTCTTCCAGTCGCCCCAGGCCTTGCCGACCAGCCAGCTCTGTAGATGCGATGCCTCGACATGGCGCACGGCGCCGATCTCGCCGGCGAGCACCATTTGCCGGCCCTTCTGCAGGGCAGGGGAGTTGCGATAGGTGAAATTCACCATGCCGACCTTGCCGGATTTCTCCATTGCTTCCGTCATTTCCATCGCCTTGACGGCATCGGTCGCGAGCGGCTTTTCGCAGAAGACATGCTTGCCGGCGGCAATCGCCTGCAGGGTGGTAGGGTGATGGACGCGGTCCGGCGTCACATTGGCGACCGCGTCGAACTCGCCCCAGGCAAGTGCTTCTTCGAGAGAGCCGAAATGGTTGGGTATGCCATGCAGGCTGCAGAAGGCCGCCAGCCGCTCCGGCACGATGTCGACGCCGCCGACAACGCTCACGCCCTCGATCGCCTTGAAGCTCGACGCATGTTTATCGGCCATTCCGCCGGTGCCGAGAATAAGTAAGCGCATGATATCCTCCCATAGGATCGTCGCTCCGCGGCCAAGTCGGACCACGGATGATTGCGGCAAAACAATTTCTACTTCGCCGTTCAGAAGTTGATTGACGTGATGCTTGAACTATCCCCCCGGGCGCTATGTCTTCGCAATGATCGCCATTTTCCGCGCCTCCCAGTTCCGGCTTGACATCAAAACAAAGTAACTTAATCTAATCAATGCAGCACGGAAATGAGGATAGGTCAACTGATCAAACCTGCTGTATTCGCCAAAATGGGGGAGGAGACCCATCATGATGAAGTCCATTGTCAGCGCCTTGGCGCTGAGCACGATGCTATTTGCAGTGCAGTCAGGCTATGCTCAGGAGTTGGCGGCAAAAGACAGAATAGGGTTGGAGAGTGCTCCGAAATCTTTGGTTGTCCGCCTGACGAATGACAGTCCGAACAATGCCGATCCCAACATTGCCGATGGCTACAAGCGACTGTTCGTAGACTTCATCAAGAAACATCCGGACTGGAAGCTGCAGATGCAGTTCATGTCCGCCGACATCGGCACTGAACAGGCGAAAATGCTCGAACAGGCAAAGGCCGGCAATGCGCCGGATTGCGCCGCGGTCGACTCCTTCGTGCTCTCGCAATTCATGATCAATCATGTGCTGGCCGACTTCTCCCCCTATTTCAGCAAGGACGAAGTTGCCGATCTCTTCCCCTTCATCCGCAATGGCATCACCGACAAGGACGGAACCGTCCGCGCCTGGTGGTGGGATACCGACCTGCGCGTCCTCTATCGTAACAAAACGGTTGTTCCTGACGCGCCACAGACCTGGGACGACCTGAAAAAGGCGGCTCTTGCCTCCAAAGACCAGGGCATGGAGGGCGTCATTTTCAACGCCGGCCGCTATGAGGGCTCCACCTTTGATTGGCTGGCGAATTACTGGGCACTTGGCGGCAAGCTGGTGGACGACAGCGGCAAGCCGGTCTTCGGCGAAGGCGACAACAAGGAAAAATTCTTAAAAGCGCTGACCTATTACAAGGACCTCGTCGATACCGGCGCCGCGCCGAAGCGCGTCACGACGATCGGCAATTATGACGATCTGAACGCTGCTGCTGCCGCCGGTACGACCGCCCTGTTCATTGGCGGCAACTGGCAATATGCCCAGTTGAAGGCGACGCTCGACGAAGACGAGTTCAACAAATGGACCTTCTCGCCGATCCCGGGTCCGACTGCGGACAAGCGCTCGACCGGCACCGGCGGCTGGACGATCGCCTCCTTCAGCAAGGACAAGGAAAAGGTCGAGATGTGCGCCGATCTCGCCCGCGAGGTCTATATGGGGCCGGCCAACGCCCTGCAACAGCAATTGCCGACGCGCAAATCGCTGTTCGACAAATATCCGGTTTTTGCAACCGATGCGAACAAGACGTTCGCAGCCGCCCTCGCCAATGGCCAGGCCCGTCCCGGCGCGCCGATTTATCCTGAAATCTCCAACCAGATTCAGATCATGATGGGCGACGTTCTTTCCGGCACCAAATCGCCGGAGGAGGCTTTGAACGCGGCGTTCAATGCGACGATGGAGGCCTATAAGCGCCTTTAGAGCGCCGCGCCGCGTTCGCTGGAACGCGCCACGGTTGTCCTACTCTTTTGATCCAGGGCATCCCGCCAGCTTGCAGGTGAAACCACCACAAAGCCGGATGTTCCTGCCGAAAGATGATCGAGGGCGGCGCACCGACATCGGCAGCGGCGCCAGCGTCCATTTGAAACATTCGGACAGAGAGAGCAGATGAGCCCAATTGCAATGGAGGCCCCCACGGGCCGAAGACGCGGGTTCTTTCCGCGTGATTTTGCCGGCGCGCCGCTTCCATGGATCATGCCTGTCATCCTGGTCATCGGCGTATTCTACCTTTACCCGGTGCTCGACGTCTTCCGGCTGTCGCTGACCAACGCGACGCTGATCGGCGACAATTCCATCTACACGCTGGATTCGATCAGGAACGCGATCCACTCGCCGCAACTGCCCGATATTCTGTGGGCAACGCTGATCTTCGTCGGTGGCAGCGTGGTCGGCCAACAGATCCTCGGTCTGGCGGTCGCGGTCGTCGTCATTCGTGGCGAAAAACGCGGATTGTTCGGCACCACCATCCTGCGCACGACAGCGCTCGTCGCCTGGGTCGTGCCCGGCATTGCCGGCGGTATCATCTGGCAGATGCTATTCAGCGAAGCGCCCTACGGCGCCCTCAACAGCATCCTGCGGATGATGCATATTCCGCCGGTGGCCTGGCTCTCCGATCCGGCGATCGCGCCCTGGTCGGCGCTGCTCTCCAATATCTGGCGTGGCACGGCCTTCTCGATGGTCGTGATGTACGCGGCGCTGAAGGCGGTCGATCCGTCGCTCTATGAAGCGGCGGAAGTGGATGGCGCATCCTCGACGCAGCAACTGATATTCATAACCCTGCCGCAACTGCGGGCCGCAATCCTCGTCAACATGATCCTGATCACCATCATGACCCTTAATACCTTCGACGCGATCATCACGTTGACCGGCGGTGGGCCAGGCCGAGCGACCGAGGTCATATCGCTCTACGTCTTCAACATCGTCTTCCGCAATTACGACCTTTCGGGCGGCAGCGTGCTCTCGGTGCTGATGCTGTTCATCAGCCTCGGGCTTGCCTTCGTTTACGCCTCGTTCCTGCCGAAGGAGGAAGAAACGTGAGTATGAGAACAGGCAGCCGCTGGGGCGATGTCGCCAGCTATATCTTCATGCTCATCATGTTCGTGTTTTTCGCGGGGCCATTATCTTATCTGCTGTCGCTTGCCCTGCGCGATCGGCGGGAGATCTATCTTGGCGTTGCCCGCTATATCCCGAAGAACCCGACCATCGACAATTTCACCGCGGTGCTGACCAACAGCTACTTCCCGATCTATCTTTGGAACGGCCTGAAGCTGGCGTCGCTGAGTGGTCTCGGCGTCCTGATCGTCGCACTCCCGGCGGCTTACGCCTTTTCTCGTTTTCATTTTCGCGGCAAGGGCCTGTCGATGATGGGGCTTTTGCTGTTCCAGATGATTTCGCCGCTGGTGATCATGGTGCCGCTCTACCGCTACATGAACAGGCTCGGGCTGCTCGATACCCATTTCGCCGTGGTCATGGTCTACATCGCCCTCGGCGTGCCGCTGGCGACATGGCTGCTGAAGAGCGCGGTGGACGGCATTCCGCGGAGCCTTGACGAGGCCGCGATGATCGACGGCTGCAACCGCTTTTCTGTGTTCTGGCGCATTATCCTGCCGCTTTCCGGACCCGGCATCGCTTCGGTATTCATCATCACGGTGATTGCCGGCTGGTCGCAGTTCCTGGTGCCGTTCCTGCTGTTGACCCAGAACAATCTGATGCCGATCGGCGTTGGCATCTTCAATTTCAAAGGCATGCAGACGGATTCATCCGTGCAATTGCTGGCGGCCGCCTGCCTGATCTCGGTGGTTCCAGCCATCGTCGCCTTCCTCTCCCTGCAGCGGCTGATCCTCGGCGCGATGACCAGCGGAGCCGTGAAAGGATGATGTTACGGACAACGAGAATTGCGTGTACGAGGCGGTCGAGAGATAGCGCGAGGCTGCTTTGACGATGCAACAATTCGACGATGACCGTAATGTTTTCGACCTGACCGGCGCCAATGTCGAGGATGCCGGCGAGCACAATCGCGCCGTCATCCTGCGGTGCATTCATCGCCAGGCGCCGATTTCCCGGGCAGAGATCGCCCGGCAGACCGGGTTTACGAAGCCGGCGATCGCTCGCATCGTCGATCGGCTCTTGGACGAAGGCCTGGTGATGGAGGCGCGCCGCCGCCATGGGCTGCGCGGGCAGCCGGCGATCGAACTCGAAATCAATCCCGACGCCTGTTTTTCGATCGGCGTGAATATCGACCGCGATCATCTGACCATCCTCGCGGTCGATGCCGTCGGAAACGTCCGCGGGCGGGTGCACCACGAAAAGCGCTTCATTCTTCCGGCCGAATTCGTCGAGCTGACGGCGGATGCCATCTCGCATTTTCAGCGCAGCAAGCTTGTCGACGACGCCCGCATCGCTGGCATCGGCCTCGCCGTTCCCGATTGGCTCGGCGAAATTCCGGTGCTTGGCCGGCCGGACGACTATGCGCAATGGACCACGTTCGACGTCCGCAACGCGATCGAAGCCATTACCGATCATCCGATCTTCATCGACAACGAAGCCAATGCCGCGGCAATGGCCGAACTGGACTACGGGCTTGGCGCAGAGAGCCGCAGCTTCTTTTATATCGCCATCAACGCCTGCCCCGGCGGCGGGCTGGTGCTCGACGGGATCGGTCATCGGGGCGCAATGGGGTTGAGCGGCGAAATCGGCTGGCTGCCGATCGCCGATCCGAATGATCCGAAGGGTGCGAAAGTGCAGCCTCTTGGCGAGATCTTCTCGCTATTCTTCCTTTATGACCACCTTGCCAAACATGGCATAGAGGTGAGCAGGCCGCAGGATCTGCTGGCGCTCGATGCGCGTGGCCGCAAGCTGGTTTCGTCCTGGCTGAAGCAGATGAGCGTTCATCTTGCCGAATCAGTCATCCACATCGGCCTGATCGTCGATCCCGATGCCGTGATCGTCGGCGGACGCCTGCCGGTGCGTATGACCGACGAGCTTCTGCGCTACGTGAACGAGCATCTGCAGAGTTCGGACCCCAACCTGCCGTCCATTCATCGCGCCTCGCTGACGGAAGATGCGGCCGCTCTCGGCGGCGCGGCGATGCCGACCGCGGCGGCCTTGATGCTCGGTTCGGCCAATCCGCAACAACGCACCCGCTCGCCCCTGCAGATCATGGACCGCCTGCACGCCATATGACGAAATCGTAGCGTCATTCGATTTTGAATAAGGAGGAATTCAGTGAAGATCGGTTTTTATACATCGACATTCAACGATCGCCCCTTTGAGGAGGTTGCCGATTTCGCCAGGGAGGCAGGGTTCGATGCGATCGAGATCGATGTCCGCGGCCATATCAAGGCGCCGGATCGTGTCGCCAGCGTCGTAGCCGTCGCCAGGGATCGCGGCCTGTTCGTTGCTTCTATTACTCTAACTGGCAATCAGCTTGATGCCGACACAGGCCGCCGGAACGAATTGCGCACCACAACCCTTGAATTCGCGCATGCGATCGGTGAGCGGCTTGGTTTGAGCTTCCTGCGCAACGCGCTGAAATCGATCTGACGCGTCCAGGGGAAGGGGAGGAACCAATGGCAAATGTATCCGTCAACAATGCGCGCAAGGATTACGGCGCCTTCAAAGCCATCAAGGGTGTGTCCATGGAGATCGAGAATGGCGAATTCGTCGTTCTGGTCGGCCCATCCGGCTGCGGCAAGTCAACACTGCTTCGCATGATCGCCGGTCTGGAAGGCATCACTTCCGGAGCCATCCAGATCGGGACGCATGTCGTCAACGACCTGCCACCGAAGGATCGCGACATTGCGATGGTCTTCCAGAACTACGCGCTCTATCCGCACATGACGGTGGCGCAGAACATGGGCTTTTCCCTGCGGCTGAAGCGCATGCCGCGGCCTGATATCAAGGCGAGGGTTGATCGGGCGGCCCGCATTCTTGGCCTAGAAAGCCTGCTCGAACGCTACCCGAAACAGCTCTCCGGCGGTCAGCGCCAGCGCGTTGCCATGGGCCGCGCCATCGTGCGTGATCCGGCGGTGTTCCTCTTCGACGAACCATTATCGAACCTCGACGCGAAACTGCGCGTACAGATGCGCTCGGAAATCAAGGAGCTGCATCAGCGCCTCAAGACGACGACGATCTATGTGACGCATGACCAGATCGAAGCGATGACCATGGCCGACAAGATCGTCGTCATGAAGGACGGCAAGATCGAGCAGATGGGCTCGCCCCTCGATCTCTATGATCAGCCGAGCAACCTCTTCGTCGCTGGCTTCATCGGCTCGCCAGCCATGAACTTCATCAAAGGCACGATGACGCAGGAGGGGTTTCGGACGGCCGAGGGCATCGTGCTGCCGACGCTTAAGAAGCCTGGCAATGCCGTCACCTACGGCATCCGCCCGGAAAACATCCATCTCGATCCCGAGGGCATCGAAATCGGCATCGTCGTGTTGGAGCCGACCGGATCGGAAACGTTGATCATTGCAAAACTGGGCGAACAGACGATCACCTGCGTATTCCGCGAACGCATTCGCGCCAAGCCGGGGGAGACATTGCGCGTTTCGCCCGATATGTCGGCTATCCATCTCTTCGACGATGCTGGCGTGAACATAGGCCACAGTCGCGCTTGGTGATCGGGAGCGGGCCTACTGCGCGGATGGTGAAGATGCCACCCGGTTATCGGCGCACGACGCCGACCTTTGCAAGCACCTCGTTGGGGATCGCATAGCGTTGAATGACGTCGCGGCCGTTTCGCAGGCCGCAGATTTCACGCTGAATGAAGAAGGCCCAAACCGCATCGGAAGCCTCGTCGACAAGCTTCTCGCGGTTTGCCTCACTGTGGCGAGCCGCGTCCCAGGCCCGCAGTTCCGCAAGCGCCAACTCTACGCGCAGGCCTTGGCGTCCAAGGGAGCTGGCGCGCTCCGACATGAGTTCGTATTCGAGAACGTTGAAGCCGCCACTCGAATTAAACTGCCTCAGAGATTGCGGCGGACGAAGGCTCATGGATGGAGATCCTGTTGTCTGCGAATGATGTTACCCGATCATCATTGGCAGATCGATAGGCCAGCGCCGCGTTCCGGCATTGATTGATAGCGGCTTCGACGCGCCCTGATCATTGGGGCAAAAGGTGCGACGTGCAACATTGCAGCGGGTTAGGCGTGCGTTTCTCGCATCTCGGTGTCGGATGGCTGTGCTGCCGAAGTCGCGTCGTGTCCCGGGATTTTCGCCGCTCGCCGACAGTCGATCAAAATTCGCGCGACGTTATTGTCTAAAAAATGTGCTATTGGTGGGAAGATATGCAATTGCCGCAATGGTGGGTTGACGGTTCGATGCTGTTAAACGGGGAAGTCAAACCTTATATCGCTGTCATCGAAAACACGGGCGGCGCCCGGATGGCAGCCGCTCTTTCAAGCCCGAAGAAAGGGGATGAACATGAACATCGCGCATTCCTTCAACAATTGGCGCCAGTATCGTCGCACCGTATCGGAACTCGGCCGTATGTCGAACCACAGGCTTAACGACATCGGCATCGAGCGCGCTGAAATCCAGCGTATCGCTCGCGAAGCACTCGCACGATAATATTGAATTCTCTCACGGCGTGACAGTGTGATGTTTGGACGCCCGCTCTCATACAGCGGGCGTTTTGCTTTACCGGGACGGCCACGTTCTTACTAAACCGGCTGGCCAAAAATCTGGAAATATCCCCAGGCGGCGGCGAAAACCGCAACCACGACGAGGACGACGAGCAATTTGCGCAGACCTGGACGCGGTGTCTTGGGCGGCTTCGGTCTTCGAAATTTGATGACGTTGTCGTTCATTTGATTTCGGCTATCGGGCATTATCCAGGTTTCTCTTTCGCTCCAAATCCATGGGGTGATAAATAGAACCGTAAGGCATCCGAGGGCAAGTCATTGCGAAACTGCCGTATCGTCATGTTGCTCTAAAAACTTGGAACTGGCTGCAGCGCCTCAGCCTGCCAAACGATCGCCCATATCTTACCACGCTAGCTCACGCTTCGCTTGCGCGTGGGTACGTGATATTTTCTCAGAAAATCCAGTAGTTATACAGGTTGCACACAGTCTTCCGCGCTCCTTCTCCCCACAATCATCATCGCAAATTTCCTGAGGGTGTCTATGACGGCACTCGGCAGGGTTTTCGTCTCGACTATCGCTTTTCATCTTTCCAGATAGGGCGCCTGAGCGTCTTAATCCTGACAAGGCGCCGCACGGTAATGCCGACAGCTTCAGGACCGCTGACGGATCTCAGCCTCGACGTGAGATATTCTTTCTTCCAACACTGACTGCACCGGAACTTCCCCTCGATCCCCATGAACGGAAGGTCACCGAAAATCTGCACGAGGTCGGCTGGCTCGTAAAGATGTTGGCTTCGACACCAACTGCATTTGATCTGAACATAATGCCTGTCTTGGAAGCTTGAAAGCTTCGGAAGTTGCGCGATCTTCGTTGGCGATAGGTAAGCCGGCGGATGCGTTTCGGGCACTGACGTTTCTCAGGCCTGACCGCGCGATTGCTGGTCGGTGTCGGTCTCCATATCGCGCAGCGACCTCATGTCTGGTAGCGCATCGACAAAGCTCTGGATCGTGTCGTTCACCTCTTCGGAGGCCGTAAGCCACTCCGGCCCTACAATGTCGCTTTCAAACCCCTGAGGAAAGAAGAACAAGCCGCAAGCCTCCTTCACTTCGGTATCGACAGCCAACTCGATATGGCCGATGGGTGCGCCTGACGGGATATCAAACAGGTTGGCGGAGTAGAGCTTCACGCCGGTCCGATTGCCAATCTCCTGAAGCAGGATCGGTTGAATTTCGTCTGGCTGACACTCGTGGTAGGGCGTCCAATAGGTGCCTTGCTCTATTTCCGGCTCATCGATCAGCTTGTCACACAGCCCTCGCATCCGATCGAGCCGTTCGAGCAGATCCTTCGACTTCCATCTGCGGCCGTCTCGCTCGCTCTTGTCGCTGCAATATGCCGATACGAAGGTCAGGAAATCCGCGAAAGCTCTTGCATCTTCCTCCGTGATCACCAGCGGGCCTGGCTTGGGGGTGACATCGACTATCAGATCCATCAGGATTCTCCTTCAAAACGCGGCTTCCAGCCCCGCGTAAAGCCAACCGACATTCCGGCCTCACTCAAGACCAACTGGCTGCGGACGAACTGCAATTCGTCGAGCAGGGCGGCAATGGTCACGCGAGCATCACCGCCACAAAAGGCAAGTGCAGCCTCGACGGGATCGAATTCCGGTTCTTCGGTTTGGGCGATTGCGGTACTCATCGGGCAAGCGTCTTCTTCTCCACTGTCGCCAGGGAGTTTCATCACAAAACAGGGCATCTGGGGTGAGCGGCGGGTCATACCGCCGTCAATTTGTTCCTATTATGTTCTCGTTTTATGATACGAGTCAAGGACGCTTTTTGATGGCGCCAAGCAGTTCGTCAATTTCACCTGATGTAATGAGGCCAAGCATGTGATGATCGGCAAGATCGACGAGTGCTGCCGCAACCTCCCGCTCGCCCCAACCAGCGTCGACCGCCTTGCTGACAAGTTCGGCGAAGGACAAATGCAGCGCGTACTGGCACCAAAGGTGCCGGTCCGGATCGGAATTGTCACAGCGGGGAGGTTGAATATCAGACATCTCTGAAATGTCGTGATTATTTCCGTCTGCGTCAAGTGATGGCCCTCTCGCTACTCCATCAGGATGACTCGACTCTTCCTGCCTTGTCTGCTGCACTATCGAGCATGACAAAGGCTCCTCGTAAGTCATCTCGCCCGCTTCTTCGCGAGACAGAGCCGCCGCTTCGCAGCAGGCCGCGCAAGCCGCGTGATCCTAAGCAGCCACGCCTTCCATTTGATCCAATGCCGGAACGCGTTGAGCCGTGCCTCGCGCAACTCGTTTCCAAGCCGCCGAAGGGTGATAATTGGCTCTATGAAATCAAATGGGACGGGTATCGCCTCGCCATCCACATTGAGCCGACAAGGGTTCGTGTCATCACTCGAGGTGGCCACGATTGGACGCATCGGTTCCCTTCGATCGCACAGGCAGCGTCCTGGCTTGGCGGCACGATGATCCTCGATGGCGAAGCAGTCGTGCTCGATGAACAGGGCCGTGCCGATTTCGGTGCCTTGCAGCAAGCGCTCGGCGGTCGCGGCGGTAAGCGAAGTGCAAGTGAAGCGATTTTCTTTGCCTTCGACGTCCTCTATCTCGATGGGCATGATCTTCGGCGAATGGCCCTCGCTGAACGTCGGCAGATGCTCGGGAGCATCATTCCGGTCGACGCTTTCGGCGCTATTCGGCTATCACAGGCGATCGACGGCGATGGCGACGTGCTCTTTGCCGCCGCTTGCGAACATGGTCTTGAAGGCCTCATCGCCAAAAAGCTGGATGCGCCATATCATTCGGATCGGCGCGGTGATTGGGTCAAGATCAAATGTGTTCAGAGCGAGAGCTTTTTCATCATCGGATACGAGCCGTCGACGGCCGCGCTCGGTGGTATCGGTCGACTTCTGTTGGCGGCGCGCCAAGGTGAGGGCCTTGTTTATGTCGGCGGGGTAGGGACCGGATTCAAGCGGCACGAGGCCACGAAGCTGCGTAAGGATCTCAACACTCTGAAGACGTCAAAACCCGCAGTGGCCCTAAAGCGGAAGGGCACTATATGGGTACAACCGACGCTTATCGCCGAGATCGAATATCGCGGTTGGACGGACGACGGAAAGCTGCGGCATTCGTCCTACAAGGGCTTGCGGGAAAAGCAGGACAATGCGGCGGTCTATCGGATCGATGTTTGACCAGCCTGATGAAGTCGTGGAAGAGAGCTCGCTCGTCGGTCTGCGACGAACTGGCATCGGACCCGGATTTGGTCGCGGCAGATCTGGTCGATATTTGATCAACCAGCGAACGTGCGTTAGCCGTTAACCGGAATTCGAGGCTTACCAACCGATATCCCAGGGCCGAGGCTTGCCATGAAAGATCACCACGCGGGCACCGGGCGGAATTGAGCCGTTTCCACTTTCATCGTCATGGAGCGCTTGGCGCACATGGGACTTCCAGGAGACAATCTGGCCAGGCAATAAGTTCTGCCATCTGCTGGCGCGCTCAAGCCAGAAGTGCTCCAGAAAGGCCTGGTCGCCGCCCTTGTGATAGATGTCCATCCAGTGCTGTGGCTGCTCAATCCATTCGGCCCAGATCTGCTCCCGAACCGCTTCCGGGAGATACATGATCGATGATTGCAAGCCTTCGGGGCGATAGATGTCGCGCATTAGGGCGAGTTGTTTGACGGATGCGATATCGGCAAGGCTTCCGACAATCGAGGTGTCGAGATCCATGAAGAGAATGTCACCAGATATCCCCGGCCGAAAAAGCTCCATCTTCGACCACCACCCCGGCCAGTCATACATCAACGGCAGAGTCCGGACATTGTCGGCTTCAATATCGGAAAGGCACCGAAAGTCAGCGTTGGGCAGATGATGCATCACCTGAGTACGCAATCGTCGTACGTGGTCGGCCCTGTATTCGCCGCCGGATCGCAGGACACAAAAAACGGAAATCACCTTCTACCAGCCTCGATTGATAAATCTGCATCGTCGAAGAAGATTCGCCGACTGGTAGATGATATGGGATCATTATTGCCGGAGTCATCGGCCGCATCGAAATTTTGGTGCCCTGTCGATGATAGGACACAATCATGTCGATCTTGGTTGAAAAGAGCTTCGCGGAGTCTTCAAATGCCCTGTTCGCCAGGGACGGTCCCTCCTGAGGGAGGGGCGAGACCATCGCAGGTGCGGGCATCATTGGATGATCGCTTGCGGCTCTGAGTCCCTCGTTCCAGGGGATAAGCTGCCCTTACCTTGATCCGAGGAAGTGGCGTTGCCTTCCTCACTCCAGCCTACTTTGTGTTTCACCAATACAGCAACGTAAGCGTGAATTTCTTTCGAAACAATTTTAAAGTACGCGTGACTGCAAATGATTGGGGGATCGATTAGCATGTTCAAAAGTAGAATGCTGGCACTTGGGTTGTCATTAGTTAGCATTTTCTTCAACGGGGTCGTGGCGGACGCAGCTACGCGTATTCCGAATGGATGCAGGCAGAATGTTTTTCTGACGATTTCTGGCAACATTGGTAAGACGACGAACGGTGCCAAAAATGCCTATGAGATGTCGGAGCGCGAATTTCTCTCTTTGCCGACGTCCACGGTGACGACATCCACGCCATGGACTCCTAGAAGCGACTTCGTTGGTCCGCTGCTGAGCACGGTGCTGGGCGAAGTTGATGCGAAAGGAAAGAAGCTGCGTCTTGTTGCGCTTGATGACTTTAGCGTAGAGGTGGACGCGGACTATTTGGAGAAGTACGGCACCATTCTTGCGATCAGCAAAAGCGGGATCCGGCTGACGATCAGAGATTTTGGACCGGTCTTTGTCATGTATCCTCGAGACAGCTTCAAAAGCGAATTGGACACTCCAGCGGCAGCGTCATATCTCGTGTGGCAGCTATGCGGGATCGAGGTGGAATGAAGTTATTCCATCTCGCATGGTTCAGCATTCCCGCAGCAATCGTCGCGATATGCCTTGGCGTCGTCGTGTATAATTGGGCTGCCATAAAAGCGGAATATGTCCTCTGGGATTCCGCCAACGGTCGGAATCCATCCTATTTCTACTGGCCGACCGCGCAGGTGCTTAGAGAGCTCGAGACCGTCAGATTGGATTTGAAGACCATTGCCGACGGATCTGCGGTCGAGCCGGATGCGCTTTCGTTTCACATCGATGTCTTGATATCCGGCATCAATATTATCGTGCGGCCCTCGGAGCTGAATGACGGCTACAGGACGCTTCCCGGCTTTTCGGAGGATGGGGCCGCTTTGGCCAAATTCGCGGCGGATGTCCTACCGGAAATCAAACCGGATATCTCGTCGGCCGATGCTCAGGCGCTATTGCCTCAGTTTGAAGACATGTCCTTTGCACTGGATAGAATATCCAAAGCAGCCATGGATCAGGATAGTAGCCTCAAGGAAAAGTCCTTTGAGACCATCCAGGCCGGGCACGTCATCATTCTTGTGATCGCAGGACTGCTGATTTGTGCGATCATCTCCTTTGTCATCATTTCAATATTTTATTGGTGGGCTATGGCGGCGAGAACGCGCGCGATAGCTGCTGCGGAAGCGGCCGTTGCGGACAAGATCAGTTTCCTCGCTATGGTCAGCCATGAACTCAGAACGCCGCTTCAGGTCATTGTCTCGGCGCTGGATATTCTGGAGCGTCCTCAAGACGTAGGGACCCGGAATGAGTTGACCGCACGCATCCGCCGGGCGGCTAACAGCCTGGCCGTCCAGCTTCGCGATATGCTGACCCTAGCTCGAGCGCAAAGCGGGTATATCGAGCTACAACCCGGTGTGTTCGAGGCAGGGGAACTGGTTCGAGAAGTGGTGGGAAATTATAGAGCCGCCGCGGACGCGAAGCATTTGGAACTGCGGCACGCAGGTCCCAACGACGCAGTTTTCCTGGTAGCGGATGGCGAGCGTATCGCGCAACTTCTGCACAATCTCGTTTCGAATGCGATCAAATATACGCCACGCGGCTGTGTTCAGGTTGATCTTGCGCCGTTTGATGAGAAGGCGAGCGAATTGGTTCTACGGGTGGTGGACACCGGGCCTGGCTTGCCGCCGAGGATCCTTGAAAGCAGCGCCGATGCGACGGGACTGCTCAGCCTTGGCAGTGGACGAGGCATCGGCTTGTCGGTCGTTCAGTCCCTGATACGGCAGCTCGGTGCGCGTTTGACCGTCAGCAGGCCGCACGACGGCGGTAGCATCTTTGAGCTTGCCATACCCGCAGTCCTTGCTGAGGGACCCTCACACGGGGCGAACGATGCTCAGAAGCGGGTGCTTGTCGTCGACGATCATCCTGATCTTCTGAGAGGTTTCTCCGCGGTGATCGGAGAGCTTGGCTTCGCGACCGACCTTGCGCCCTCCGGCATGGCGGCGCTGAACTACGCGGCCGCACATACCTATTCGGTGATCTTCATTGATCTCGACATGCCGATCATGACGGGGCCTGAGCTGGCAGCGCAGATCCGCAAGACGGAATTGGGCTACAAGCCGAAGCTTGTCGCGCTGTCAGCCGCCAATTATGGGGCCAGGCACGACTTGTCATCCTTCGATGCGACGCTGAGCAAGCCAATACGCCAGCAGCAACTGCGAACGATCATGCAGTTTTGAAACTCGCGTTCAAAGCGGCGATAAGGATTGGCATGCTCGCCGGCTTCGTGAAGAACTTCAAATTGTGCCGCGCCAGAGCCGCTGCGATATTCTCCTCATCGACATTGCCTGTCCTGATCTGCCCGGTCAGGATGACGATCGGGCAAAGCGCATTGCGCGCACGAATGTTCTCGACCAGCTCCAGTGCAGTTTGGCGTCGCGCATCGCGCTCAATGATCCAGTCGAGCACATAGGCGTCGAAGTCGGTCTGATCATAAAGGGCTTGGGGATCGTTAAAGGCAATGGCCTCGAGTCCTGCCATTTCCATGTAGTGAACGATCGTTTGCGCTGTGTCGGCGTGATCATCGAGAATGGCGACCCGACGACGGGAGACTGTTGGTTCGATCAACAAGCGGGTGACCGCGTGTGCCGGTATGGTTGATCTGGCGTCAGCGGGCATGACGCGCCACGAACCGTCGATCTCGGCGGCAATGAGGGTTCCGGGGGGCACTTGCCCGACCACATTTCCCAACTGGATACGGCAAGGCACGATGTGGTTGTTGATGACAATCGATGCCTCAAGCAACGCATCCGATTTGTCGAGCGTGACCAGTTCTTCCAACGTCTCGCCAAAATGTTCCGCGACGCTCTTCAACTCTTCAAGCGACCAGGATGCGTTGGTTGTTAGGCGACGGTTGCCGGCGGAATAGGAAAGCCCAAGGATTTCGGAGACTGTGACCGCAAAACGGTACTTCGGAACGCCGTGCCGCATGAGCAGCGCCGCAATACAATGTGCTGCCAGGCCGCCTTCGCCCTCGAGGGTATCTGAGCGATTTTCGATCAGGATCTGGTTTTTTTCACTGAATTCGCTCGTCATACAAGAATCCTATATTGAGGATGTGCAAATTTCGCGTATATGTAGAGCGAATTCGCGCATTATGATCAGTTCCGGCGTTCCGCGCCGCTTAATTCCGAGCAATTATATGCGGGAGTTGCAAGATCGCAAGAAAGCGAACGTCACAGTAAGGGAGTCGGTGAGTTTGCCGGATACCATGGTTAAGGTAGGGCAGTAGAACAAGAAGCACGTTTTGGTTGACCGAGTATGGGGGCATATTTGGATATCGGTTCTATCTTTAGGGTGAAGCGCGACGTTGAGGCGCGGTTTCTAGAAATCAAGGTTTCATGTTGTGCTGAAGCCCGAGTTGGCTATGCGGCGAGGGCTAAACCCAGCACTGCAGTAAAATTTCCGCAAGACGGGGCTTGGATGTCGGTCGAATCCTTAGCGCCGATAACACCAGCAGAAGCTGTGATATTTGCTGAAGAGATGCCTCCGAAGGCAAGCATAACAACCTCCTTTAGGGCTTCCCAAGGCTTTGCATGACCTCGTTAGATTTGCCGTGGGTTGTAGGCCCCATCCCAATCCTAGTAACTATTTTGTCCGCGTATGATGTGGCTAAGGCCCTAGTATATCGTGAGGCAACTGGCGGAGCCCATTTTTTATCAACTCTGTTGCTGCCGGTATCAATATTATCTTTGTTGGCGGAGCAACTGTTTCCCAGCGACGAATTCTTTCGATTGTTGATTTTTATAGAGATCGTTTCGGCCGGTATATGGATTGTTCTGCTCGTACTCCTGAAATACCGAAGGGAGGGAATTGTATCGTTCCCTACTCAATATACGGATCAATTTAAAAAGAAAACCGTAAAGGGATTGCTTGTATTTTTATCGGCTTTTTTGGCTTTCAATACTATAATATTTTTCACGCCCGTTAAATCAGGGTGCGAGATCGCAAAATGTTTTGCGCTGCAAGCGCTTGTTGGTGATAAGACGCGCAACTTCAGCAACTTATACATAGCTGGATCTATTGGTTCTTTTATAATTGGTGCAATAATGGTTTGTATCGCCATTTTGTACTTGTCTCGAAAAAATAATTGTCGGTAGAGGTGGAGAGATTTTCATGGGCAATTCGAATCCGGTCAGCATTTTGGGGTTTTCGCTTCCGTCTCCCAGTGACATCAACAATTTGGCAACCCTAGGTCAGCTCGGCATTGGGTTCCGGCAGGTTGTTTTTGGTTGGGAAATTCGAACTAGCTACACCATGTCACCAGCCAGTCGACTACCGAATGTAAGTGCCAAGCTTGGCTGGATCGACGCCAAGACTGCCCGTGCGAGCTTTAAGGAAATTGGAGATTCGATCAGCAAGAGCGCACCATTGCTGGAGGATAGTGCAAAAACTGCGGGGCGTTTCGGAAAGCTCCTCGGGCCATATCTCGGGCCAATCACCTGGGCGGAGAATGCGTATGATTTGGTGAACTACAACGGGCCAAATCACGTTACCAGATTCGCGGGCATTTTGGCTGACGATGCGGCAAATTACCTGGCCGGTGTTGGAAGCGCGAGTGGTGGCATGCTCGCCATGGAGCTCTTTACTGGCCTTGGACTTATGACTGGTCCCGTCGGATGGGTAGCTCTTGGAGTCGGTGTGGCTGGGGCGGCGGGCTATTCGTGGTACGAGGGTAGTAAAGTTCGCGACGGGGTGACGAATGCTTTAGATGACATCTTTGGCATCCCGCCTTTGCCGGGAAGTGATCTCTCCAATTCAGTTCGCGGAGTCGATGATGATGATGGTGACGGTGACGGTGATGATGGTTCGGTTGTAGGAGGTGCGCCGGGCCAGTCGTCACCGGGAACACCAGGGAGCATACCGGGTGGGCTGCCGGATGGAGCGTCATCAGTACCGGGTGCGCCCGCGGGCCAGCAGGCTGGCGTAGGTTCCGTTAAATACGACCCGACGGATATCTCCAAACTGACGATAGCCCCGACACCGGTAAATCCGGTGATGCCGGGCGTACCGGCCAAGGCCACGGATTTTTCTTCTGATCCTTTTCATGGTGTTTTTGGTCCGACGGACTCTTCGTCGTCATACGGGGGCGGAAGAGGCGGCAGCGATGGCTCGTCTGATGAGGCGGGGTCCGGCGGATCTGGTGGCGGTGCATCGAATGCGTCCGGCGGCAATCCTTCAGGTGGTGGATCGAGTCGTTCTGGCGGCAGCCAAAGTCGGAATGGAAACAATGGAGCGGGCTCATTTGGGCCAAGCGGGTCGGGAAGCGGCGCGGCCGCCATCGGCGGGATGATTGGGCACGATCCTTTCGGTGGTCAATATGGCAACCACGGGAACGTGGTAGACTACACCCGCTACGATACTAACGAAGACGGCACACACAAAACTGGGACGATGTATGGCTACGCTGACGGCACAACCGTCGACGTTGGTGATGACGGCAGTGTAACGAGCTATGGTCCCATGGGCGGCTATAATGAAGAGCCTATTCTCCTCGATCTCTCTGGCACTGGTCTCAACATCAATCCGCTGTCGTCATCATCTCAATTTGTGAATGTCGACGGTGATGGCTATCAGCACCGGACTGCGTGGGCTGGCAATGGCACAGGCGTGCTGGTCTTCGACGCAGATGGTGACGGCAAAATCAGCAGTTCGAAAGAATATGCCTTCACGCAGTGGGATCCGACTGCGACCGGCGACCTCGAGGCCATTAAGGACGTCTTCGATACGAACGGCAACGGCAAGCTCGATGCCGGCGATGCGCAATGGTCGAAGTTCAAGGTCATGGTCGATGGCCAGCTCGTGTCGCTGGATTCGCTCGGGATCACCTCGATCGACCTGACTGCGAAGGGCAGCGGCCAGACGTTCAGCGACGGCTCGGCGATTACCGGAACAACCACCTATACCAAGTCAGACGGCTCGACCGGAACGGTTGGCGATGCCGTTCTTGCCAGCGATTCCAACGGCTACATTGTCAGCTCGACAGTTGTCACCAATGCGGACGCGTCCAAGACCAATACTATTCTGGCCTACAATGCCGACGGAAGTTTGGCGTTCAAGAACCTTGTGACCACCAGCGCCGACGGCAACAGCGTTCAAACGCAGTACGACGATGACGGCAATGGCACTTATGACCGTTCGCAGAGCGATGTGACCACCGTTGACGCCTCCGGCGTCCAAACTCGCGTCATCTCGAATTTCAATGCCGACGGCTCTTTGGTTGACAAGACGACCACGGTGACAAGCGCCGATCATCTGACGGTGACGACGACGCTCGACCAGGATGGCGATGGCAATGCCGACGAGAGCCAAGTCTTTGTCACCAATGCCGACGGTTCGACGTCGACGACCATCAAGGAACTGAGTGCTGCCGGCACCGCGCTTGCTCAGACACTGGTTCAAGCCAGTGCCGACGGTCTGTCGAAGACGACCAAGACCGATATCAATGGCGATGGCACCTATGAGGATGTGGTCACGGATGTCACAGTGGTGGCAGCCGACGGCTCGCGCGTCAGAACGGTGAAGGACAGCAGCGCCAACGGCACGATCCTTTCCAGCATCACCACGGCGACCAGTGCGGACAACCACTCGAAAACCGTGACCAGCGATCTCGATGGCAACGGCACGGTCGACAGGAATGACCAGACACTCACGACGATTGCCGCCAGCGGCGATGTCACGATGGTGCTGACGACGACTAATGGCGATGGATCCGCACGTGGAAAGGTAACGACCGTTGCGACCGCGGACGGCCTGTCGAAGACGGTTTCAACCGACATTACGGGCGACGGAGTGGCGGACGTCGTCGACTCCGACGTAACGACGGTCGCTACCGACGGCACGCGCACGGAAACGGTGCAGGAGAATAGCGCAAGCGGCACGCTGCTGTCGAACAGCGTCACTACCACTAGCGCAGACGGCAAGACAAAGACCATTTCGGTTGATGCCAACGGCGACGGAACGGCGGACAAACTGACGTCCATTACTGTTGCAACCGACGGCTCCACATCGCAAACCGACAGCATGCTGAATCCCAATGGCACACTGGTCAGCAAAACCATTACATCCACCAGCGCCGACGGTCTCTCGAAGACGGTCAACACCGATCTTAATGGCGACGGCGTTTCCGACAGAGTTACGACGGACACCATCGTGGCGGCATCGGGCGGCGGTCGTACGGAGACCGTAACGGTAAAGAGTGCCAGCGGTTCCGTTCTTGGCACCTCGGTCACCACTACATCGGCGGATAGCCTGACCCAAACGGTGCAGACCGATGTCAACGGCGATGGCGTTTTCGACAGAACCGTCACCGACACCATTGTCCTGGGATCGGACGGCACTCGTCAGGAGACAGTTGCAGCGAAGAGCGGCAACGGAACGCTGCAGCAGCAGACTGTCACCCTCATCAGCGCCGACCGCCAAACCACAACGGTGACGACGGACAGCGACGGTGACGGACATACGGACAACACGAGCGTCAAGGTCGTTGCCGCCAATGGCAGCCAGACGATCACGACCACGGCAACGAGCGCCGATGGCGTGCTGCACGGGAAGACAATCGCCACGATCAGCGCCGATGGTTTGACAAAAACGATCGCCGGCGATCTTAACGGTGACGGAACGACGGATGTCACCACCGTCGATCAGACAGTCATCAATGCGGACGGCAGCCACACCGAAACGGTTACCGCGACCAGCAGCAACGGGACACTGCTCAGCAAAACGACTTCCGTCGTCAGTGGCAACGGTCTTACGACGACCGTGCAGAAGGATGTGAACGGCGACGGTGTTGTCGACACCACAACCATCCAGGCGTCGATACTCAACAGCAATGGATCGACCACAACCACGACGTCCGACTATCTTGGCACGACGCTGGCGGATCAAACCAAGACTGTGACAAGTGCGAACGGCCTCGTGGTGACCACCTCCTACGACTACGACGGCAACGGCACATTCGACCGAGTGGCCACCTCCAGCAAGACGCTGAATGCGGACGGCTCAACGTCGGAAGCCGACTCGGTCACGACCGTGACGGGCACGCTGCTTTCGAACATGACTGGTACCGCGACGGCGGACGGTAAGACGGTTACAAGCCAGGTCGATCTCGATGGCGACGGCAAGAATGACATAAAGACGACCGCCGTCATCGACGCCACGGGTCAGACGACGAAAACGGTGGAGACCTATAAGAGCGGAACGACGACGCTGAGCAGCCGCGCGGTCACGGTAACCGCGGCAAATGGTCTTTCGACGACATCGAGTTCCGACCTCGATGGTGACGGTGTGTACGAGCTTGTCACCACAGATGTCATCGCGTTGAATGCCGACGGCAGCAAAACGGAAACCATTTCCAAATTCAGCACCGGGAGCGTTTTGTCGTCCCGGACGACGGTCACGACCAGCGGAAATGGCCTGAGCACGCAGACCAATTGGGCAGACGCGACCGGAGCAACAGTCCGCTCCGGCAGCGATGTCACCGTCATCAATGCAGATGGTAGCACGACGGAAACGCTGTCCTATTTCAAGGCGGGTGGTGCGCTTGAAAGCAAGACGATTACCAGTGTTGATGCGCACGGCCTGACGACAACGGTGACGTCCGATATCGACGGCGACGCAATCGTCGACCAGAAGTCGGTGACCACGAAGAACGCCGACGGCAGCGTCACGAAGGTGCTGTCGGATCTGACATCGACCGGCACGACTTCACATACGACCACGATTACGACCAGTGCCGATGGTCTCACTCGAACAGTCGATTTCGACACTGATGGCAATGGCGTGACCAATACCCGCCTTGCTGACACGACGGTACTGAACGCCAATGGCAGCAAGACCAATACCGAGAAGCGCTATGAGGCGGACGTCAACGGGCAATTGGTGCTGAAGGACACGACAGTAGTCGATACTTCCGCCGATGGTCTGACGGTCACCACCAAGTGGGATCAGACGGGCTCCGGTACCTTCACCAAGAGCCGGACCGATGTAACTGTCTTGAATGCCGACGGCTCGAAAACCGAGACCGTCAGCTACTTCACCGGGTCGACATTGACGAGCCGTTATCTCACCAAGACCAGCGCCAACGGTCTGTCGGTCACCACACAATCGGATCCGACCGGCTCCGGAACATTCGGCGAGACGTCGAGCGACATCACGGTCATCAACGCCAATGGAACCTCTACCCGGACGGTATCCGATACCAAGGCTGACAGCTCCGTGATCTCGACAATCACGACGACAACCAGCGCCGATGGCAGAGTGCTGAGCACCAATGAACAGCGTACCGGATTCGCCACGCAGAACGTCAGTGACACGATCGAGGTGCTGGCCGATGGAGCGACGCGCGAGACGGTCGCGACGACGGATGCGAGCGGGAAGTTGATCGACAAGACCGTGACCTTGACGAGCGCGGACAAGCTGACCGTCACGATCGACCGCGACGCCAACGGTGATGGGGTCGTCGATCAGCGTCAGCAGAGCGTCGTGGCGAACTCGGGCATCGTGACCTCAACGGTGACCGACTACAAAACGGCCGGAGTCAAAGCCGATAGTTCGACGAGCACGAAGTCGGCAAACGGCCTGCAGACGACGATCAACTGGGATCTCGACGGCAACGGCACGAACGATCGCCAGAGGGTGCAGGTCGACACGAACAATGCCGACGGCAGCAAGACGACGGTTATCTCCGACACCGACCTGACGACCAGCAAGCTGGCGACGAAGACGACGATCCAGTCGTCGTCCGATGGAACCGTCCGCACGACGTCGAAGGATGTCGATGGCGATGGCACGGTCGATCAAACTGAGACGCTGACGACGGACACGACGGGTGCCAGCGTTTCGGTCCTGACGAACAATACGACGGCGCGCTCGGCGACCTATCTGTTGTCCGGCCAAGTCTATTGGAAGCAGGCGATCGCCGCCAAGGTCGAGACCGACAGCGCCGCCGACGGCATCACGAAGACCGTCAAATACGACTATGATGGCGACGGCATCTTCGAAGTCGTGATCAACTCGCAGCGTAAGGTCGATGGTTCCGTTGTCACCACTGTCAACGAGACAAATTCGGCGGGCACAGTCGTCGCAAAGGGCACGGTTACAAGCAGTACCGATGGACTGATCACCGTCCTGAGCAAGGACTCGAACAACGACGGTGTCATCGACCACACCGAAACTGCTGTCACGCATGCGGATGGTTCGATCACCCTTACCAAGGTCGATCTTAACACCAGCGGCGCCGTCACCAAGACGGTCGTTGACACCGTGACATCGCTTGGCAGTCTGTCGCTACGGGTAACCAGCGACGGCCAGGGGCGAAAAACATCGCAGTTGGCGATCGCGGCCGACGGTAGCTCTGTTGCCACGACCTATGATGCCGCCAGCGGCCAGACGCTGAGTGTTTCCAATGCGAACAAGGCCGGCATTCCGACTGGTGTGGTCCTTTACGATCCGCTGAATGCCAATCCGTGGACCAGGGACGAGCAGTCCTTCGATGCGACGGGCAAGAAGACGCTCGAAAAGCAGTTCAACGATGATGGCACCCGGACCGAAATCACTTTCTATACACCGTCAGGTGCACAGCAACACATCGACTATTTCAACACTGCGGGCGTCCGCACCAGCTCTGTAGATTTCGATGTGACCAGTACGCAGGGTTGGTCCCGGCTGGATCGCAACTACGACAGCGCCGGACGGATCACCTTTCAAAGGGCCTACAACGACGACAGTTCGCAGACGGCAACGACCTATGATCCGGCGAATACTCAACCATGGTCCACTATCGTGCAGGATATCAACTCGGCTGGCCAGGTGCGTAGTCAGGCGCAGGCCAACGACGATGGATCGCGGGATGTAACGACCTATGATTACAATAACGCGCAGCCGTGGTCGCGGCTGCAGCAGCATTTCGACTCCGCAAGCCGTCTGACGCAACAGATCAATTACAACGACGATGGAACATGGGGTGTTTACACCAACGACGTGACCAACGCCGTTAGCTGGCAGGACTATATCCAGCTCTATAATGCCGCGGGTCAAAATTATTATGTCGCGCAAGACAACGACAATGGCACGCGTTTCGCGGTCACCTACGATGTGACCAATGTGCAGCCGTGGTCGCGTGCCGAGCAAAACTTCGACAGTGCGGCGCGGCTCACCAATCAGTCGAACTTCAACGATGACGGCACGCGCACCGCTTATACTTGGGATGTCACCAACGCGCAGCCCTGGTCATACGTGGTGCAGGTATTCAATACGGCCGGCCAGATGACGAACCAGTACCAGTACAACGACGACGGCGGGCAGGTTCAATATGCCTTCGATGTCAACAATACGCAGGGCTGGTCTTACATCGCCAATGTCTACACAGCCAGCTCACAGCTCGTGACGGCCTATGTCTACAGCGACGATGCGAGCAAGTGGACGATCACCTCGTATGACGTCAACCACAACCAACCATGGACGTCGCTGGTTCAGAACTTCATCAATTCGGGGCACATCACGACCGCCACCTCCAATAACGATGACGGCAGCTACACGAACTATCAGTACAATAGTTCCGGGACGCTGATTGCCTGGCAACGCTACGCATACGTGAGCGGCGGTGGCGGCGGCGGTAGCACTGGCTACAAGATGGTCGATCAATGGCCGACCCCGACCTCCAGCCATCGGCCGGTGCTGCTTGACCTCAACGGCGATGGTCATGTCGATCTGCGACCGCTCGATATCAACGCGCTTGCCACGGGCTCCTCGGTGACCTTCGATTGGAATGGGGACGGTGCCCGCGATGGGACAGCGTGGGTCGGGCCGCAGGATGGTTTCCTGGCGATCGATCTCGGGGAAGATGGTCAGGTTGGCCCGGATGGCGTGATCGACCAGGCGAAGGAACTCTCGTTCTCGGCCTGGGCCAGCGACGACCAGGTTGCGGCCAACGGCGGTTCGGTGTCGGATCTCGACGGCCTCAGACTGGTCTTCGACAGCAACCACGACAACGTTCTCGATGCGAACGACGATCGCTGGAGCGAGTTCCGGGTTTGGCGGGATGCCAACCAGAATGGTGTTGCCGATGACGGCGAGCTGCTGACCATGTCGGATGCTGGCATCAAGCTGATCAACCTTCTGCCGACCACCGACGGCAGTCAGTCGTTCTCCGACGGATCGGCGATCACCGGCACGAGTTCGTATCAGACTACTGATGGCACGTCTCGCTATCTCGTCGGCGATGCGACGCTCGCCTATCAAGCGGCAATTGCGCAGCAGAACGCCGCCTGAGGATCAATCAGCAGAACTGAGATGCCGGGCGGTGAGATGTCCGGCATCCGGGTTCACGATGTGCGAACGTGATCGCCGCGACCATGATGAGGCCTGCCCAAGCCAGGGTCGCCTAACGGCCCCAGGCGCTGAGGCGCTTCGATCGGAGGAAAAAGGAGCATTACATGAAGGGCATAGTTGTCCGCGTCATCTTGAGCGTCGCATTGACAGCATTGACGTGGGGAATTGCGCGCGCCGATACCGATGAATGTCGACCGATTATAGACGCGATTGGAAAGTTGAATTCTGCTTCTCAATTTCAGCAAAAGGGCATCACTGACACCGATACAAACATCTCGCACACCCGGGATTACCTCGTCTCTGGCGACAAGGAATACTGGCGCGAAGACAATGGCCCTTGGAAGGTCGGCGTTCGCCAGCTTGTTCCGTTGATCATTGATGGCAAGTCCACCGTTTCGGAGTGTAACCGTGTGGGCGTTGAACGGTTGGGCGACGCCGCGGCAATCGTCTACACCTACAAGCGTCTCACGTCTGATCGTGATGTGAGAGCTGTCAGGCTCTGGATTGACGAAAGCACCGGAAAACCTTTGCAGACCGTGATTACCATCGCGACGGACGCGGGCCAAAAATACAAGTTTACATTCAGCTACGATCCACAAGCAGCTTTGCCGACGGTCGGCGATCATGATGGCACGAAAGAGTAGGCCGCATTTGACTGCGAAGAATGACGCATCACGTATGCCTTCCGCCCGCGTGCGAGCCTGACTCTCATGAACGACACCACCCTCGCTGAGCCTGAGCAGGCACCAGCAGCGTCAGCAGATGTGGCGCAACGCCCAGACAGCGGTCTGGCGGCGATTGCGGCAATCGCTGGCTATTATCGCATCGCCTCCAATCCAAATGTCCTGGCGCGCGAGCTGGCTCTGTCGAGTCCTTCAGGGCGTAGCGATCTTCTGCGTGCGGCAAAGCTCGTCGGCCTGAAGGCAAAACATGTCGAGATCCACACCGATGCCCGCCTCGCAACACTCCCGACGCCTGCCATCGTCTGTCTGACCGACGGCCGCTTCGGCGTCTTCGGTGGCGTGACGCCCGACGGGTCCTATCGGATCATCGATCCCGTCGATTTTTCCAGCCGCAATCTCGGTTCACATGAAGTGTTGGCCGAGACGGCCGGACATTTCATCCTGGTGCAGCGGCGGCTGGCCGGACCAGGATCTGCGCGCGGCAATTTTGGGTTCCGCTGGTTTCTGCCGTCGATCTGGCGCTATCGCCATGCCTTCGGCCATGTCCTGCTGGCTTCGCTGATCGGGCAGATCTTCGCGCTGGTGACGCCACTATTCTTTCAGGTCGTGGTCGACAAAGTTTTGGCCCATCGCAGTTACTCGACTCTGATCGTGCTGGTCATCGGACTGGCGGCGGTCGGACTGTTCGATGTCATCCTGCAGTATCTTCGCACCTATGCGCTGTCGCACACGACGAACCGCATCGATGTCGAGCTCGGCCGTAGGCTATTCCGGCATATGTTGAATCTGCCGCTCTCCTATTTCGAGACGCGGGCGACCGGCCAGACAATCGCGCGTGTCCGCGAGCTGGAGACGATCCGCAACTTCCTGACCGGGCAGGGGCTGTTCTCCGGTCTCGACCTGATCTTCACCGTCGTTTTCATCTTCGTGCTGTTTTCCTATTCGTCCAAGCTTGCCTGGATTGTCATTGCCTCGATCCCCTTCTACCTGGCGATCGGCTTCCTGGTACGGCCGTTCTTGAAGGAGAAGATCGACGAGAAGTTCGAGCGCGGCGCCTATAGCCAGCAGCTTCTTGTCGAGACAGTCGTCGGCGTGCAGACCTTGAAGGCAGCCGCCGTCGAGCCGGTGGTTTCGGCACAATGGGAGGAGCGGCTTGCCGGATACGTGCAGTCGTCGTTTGGGACAACGATGCTGGCCGCCAAAGGCCAGAATGCCATCCAGTATGTCAACAAGATCACCTCTGCGGCACTGCTGCTGTTTGGCGCCCAGGCGGTCATCAATGGCGAGCTGACGGTCGGCGGACTGGTGGCGTTCAATATGATCGCCGGGCAGGTCTCGCAGCCGATCCTGCGCCTGTCGCAGCTCTGGCAGGATTTCCAGCAGGTGCAGGTGTCGGTGGCACGGCTTGCCGATATCCTTAACGCTCCGCCGGAGCCGCGGCCGGAAGTCTCCGTCAGCCTGCCGAAGCCAAGAGGGGCAATCGCCTTCAAGGGTGTGAACTTCCGCTATGCCGCCGACGGCCCGGAAGTATTGCGCGACATCAGCTTTGCGGTACGACCGGGCGAAGTGATCGGTATCGTCGGCCCGTCCGGATCTGGCAAGTCGACGCTCACTAAGCTGGTGCAGCGCTTCTATATACCCAATCGCGGCCAGGTCTTCGTCGACGGCCAGGACATCGCCCAGGTCGATCCGGCCTGGCTGCGCTCGAACATCGGCGTCGTCCTGCAGGAGAACATGCTGTTCAACCGGACGATCCACGACAACATCTGTCTGGTGAATCCTTCGATGTCGCGGGCAGCGGCGATGCAGATGGCACGGCTGTCGGGCGCCGACGAGTTTATCGCCAAGCTGCCGAAAGGCTACGACACCTTGATCGAGGAGCGCGGCGCCAATCTTTCTGGCGGCCAGCGGCAGAGGCTGGCAATCGCGCGGGCATTGGCGACCAATCCCCCCATCCTTATTCTCGATGAGGCGACCAGCGCGCTCGATTATGAGAGCGAGCGCATCATCCTCGGCAACATGCGCGAGATCGTCAAAGGCAGGACGGTGATCATCATCGCCCATCGCCTGGCGACCGTCCGGCACTGCGACCGCATCATTGGCATGAAGGATGGCCGCATTGTCGAGGAAGGCAATCACGACGAGTTGCTGAACCGGAAGAATGGTCTCTACGCTCATCTCTGGCAATTGCAGACGGGGCTGAACCAGGCATGAACCAGGTCGTAAAGCCCCCTAAGCGCCCGAGAAGACCACGCCGCACCAGGATCGAGAACGAGTTCTTGCCGGCGGCGCTCGAGATCCTGGAGACGCCGGCCTCTCCGATCCGTACCGCCTTCATCTGGTTCATCGCTGTCGTCGTCGGCAGCACGCTCATCTGGAGCTATCTCGGCACCTTTGACATCGTCTCGACGGCACAGGGCAAGTTGCAGCCGACGGGCCGCGTCAAGGTCATCCAGTCGCTGGAAGTCGGTAAGGTCAGATCGATCCCGGTGGTCAACGGCTCGAAGGTGAAAGCGGGCGATGTCGTCGTCGACCTCGACGATACCGAGCTCAAATCCGATGAAGAAGCCTTGACCGTCAATCTGCATGCGTTGCGCGCTGAGATCGCCCGGCGCGACATCGCCCTCTCACTGGTGAGAAGCTGCCTTGCAGGAGACATTTGGGCCGGCGACCGCAGCATACCGGCGACCCCGTTGTCGCTTCCTGCCGACACGCCCGACAATATTCGCACGCGCGAGCAGACGATCTTCGCCGCCGATCTCGCGCAGCTCGATGCCAACCTCGACAATCTCGCCGCCCAGCGCATCCAGCAGCAGGCGACGATCGAGCGGCTGAGCGCGACGATTGATGCCCACAAGCGATTGATCGGCACACTCGCCGAACGTGTTGCGATGCGCTCGACCCTGGTCGATCAAGCAGCCGGCTCGAAATCCGGTGTCATCGATGCGCTGGAGACGCAGCAGAAGGAAGAAACCGATCTTGCAACAGAGGTCGGCCAACTCGCCGAGGCAAAAGCCGCATTGGCTGTTGCGACGAGCGAAGGCGAAAAGGCCCTGCGTGCCTTCGTCGCCGATAATGCCGAGAAACTGGGCGATGCCGCCAAGCAGGCGGACGAGCTGGACAAGCAACTCATCAAGGCAAACAAGCGCCGCCAGTCGATGACTATTGCAAGCCCGATTGACGGCGTGGTCACCGCCTCGGCGATCACCACCATCGGTCAGGTCGTCAATCCCGGTTCTGAACAGATGCGCATCGTGCCGGCCGATACCGCGCTCGAAATCGAAGCCTTCGTGCCGAACAGCGACATCGGCTTCGTCGCGGCCGGACAGGAGGCGGTGATCAAAGTGCAGGCCTTCCCGTTCACCCGTTACGGTGTGGTCCGTGGCCATGTCACCGCGGTCGCCACCGACGCTGTTCCGGAGCCCGATGCACAGCAGATGGAGGCTGAACCGGCCAAGCAGCTCCAGAGCCTCATTCCGATCGGCAACGTCGAGCGGGTCCAGAACCTCGTCTTCCCCGTCACCGTCCGGCCGGACACCGAGGTGATCAATGTCGATGGCGTGCTGCAGCCACTGTCACCGGGTATGGCCGCGACCGTCGAGATCAAGACGGGCAAACGGCGAATCCTTGAGTATCTGTTCTCGCCGCTTGCGGAGGTGGCGTCGGAGGCGATGCAGGAGCGGTGAAACAGGTAAATGATCGCCTTGCAGTCCGAGAACCAATTCAAGAAGGAGGTTTAAGTATGACAATCGGATGGCGTCCTCGATGTATTGGATTGCTGTCGGCGCTCGCAGTGACGCTTTCGGGCTGTGTGAGCGTGGCTGATCAAAAGCCAGAAGCCAGCACCGTGAAGTCAGGGCTCAGGACCGAACTGGGAACCATAAGTGCCATCACGCCAGGATGCAGAGAAATCTTGAGCATCTATCCCGACACCATCGATTATCCGAAACATGGCCAGGTGAGTTTCGAATGGAAGGACGTCCTTGTTGGGCCGATTAAGGATGGCCCACGTCGTGCTTGCAGCGGCAAAAGGGGCGGAGTTTCCTTCGTCTACTATCGCTCTGATCCAGGTTTTATCGGCGAGGATCACGTGACACTTCGTCTTGGCTCCAAGATCACCCGGATCAGTATCAAAGTCGTCAAGTAAGATGCGGCGGCCCGTGTCGGCCAGTCCGGAGAGGCACGCATTTCTTTCGACCGTTGCTAACGCGATTTTCATCCGAGATGCACACGGTCGGAAGAAAAGGGCAGTTCTGCCAGAGCTATGAACCAAAACCGAATACCATTTTAGAGTTTGTCCATGGATGTAAAGGTTCCGCACAGAATTGAGTTCGCTTATGACAAGGGCAGAGCCCTGTGGCTCTCCTTTTTAGCGACAGTCATCGCGGCGGCCGTTGCCGGCGGCCCGTTTCTTCCTGATAGACCAGGGCACCCTCATCTGAACGCAGCAGTATGTTGGCCGTTCGCCTTCCTTATTGTGCTTCTCGCGGCCAGCTTGTTGCTCAAGATCTTCAAGGGCAAACCAGGCCTTATCATATCGCAAGCTGGCATCCATATGGAAAGCTACTTCGATGAGACGATACCCTGGCGAGCTGTTCGGGGCGTTCGCAGATATCATCGCAGAAATGTTGACCTGATGAATGTCGACTTGGATCCAATGGTGGCGCGAACATTGTCCAGACGAGGCCTCATGGGTTGGATGCCGAGGCCTCTCCGCGGGCGGGAAGATACGGCCGCCGTTTCCCTGAAACTTCTGCACGGAGATCCCGACTGGATATACGATCAATGCTTGGAATTTCTCGCAAAAGATCGAGAGCAAACTTTGACAACTGGTGGGCTGATCCTAGCCGACCAGAACGAAGTTAGTGCCGATCCTGTCTTCAACCTCAAGGGGCACCCGATCTTTAGCTACGTGCTCATCGCGATTCTGATAGCCATCTACATTGGGGAGCTGAATTTCGGGGTTGTTCCCGCGATGGACTATACACCAAGCACGCAGACCCTATTGGTGCTCGGCGGAATCTTTCGTGAAAGGATATTGTCCTGTGGAGAATGGTGGCGGCTTGTGACAGCCGCCATGCTACACGGCAGTGTCATCCACCTCACGTTCAATTGCCTTGCTCTGTGGCGGGCCGGTATACTGCTTGAGCGACTGATTGGTTGGCGGTGGTTTGCCGCCATCTTTTGCATTAGTGCGCTCGGTGGCTCTGTTGGATCTCTATTGATGAACCCCGCCAATATGGTCGGAGTTGGAGCATCCGGCGGCATTATTGGCCTGTTTGCCGCGGTTATAGTCGCGAGCTTTCACTTTCCATCTGGTCCACTGCCACAACTATTGAGAATAGGAGCAATTCAAATCCTTGTTCCGTCGCTGCTTCCGATTGTCGGCCACACGGCCGACGGTGTCCATATCGACTATGCAGCTCATCTGGGCGGTGCAATCGCTGGGGCTGCGCTCTCTTTTGTCTTGTTGAAGGCCTGGTCAAATAAGCAGATCCATCCTCGCTTTGGGGTTGCGGCGCTTATCTGCAGCATTGCGTTTGCAGCCGTCGCCGCTGGTTCAATCTGGCGTATCGGTGAGCTTCGGGTCAGCTACTTAGCCAACCCGTTCGTGCAATATTTTCAGGGGCAGTACCAAAAGGCAGGGGAGGACTTCGCTGAGAAGGCAAAGCTGGATGAACATGCTGCTCCCTATTACTACCTGTGGCGGTTCATCGCTCAATCACGTGGTAACGACGACCGAGCTGAAGCTGACCTTCGGGCTGCCGCGAGCAACCTGGATCGAGCCAAATGGCCCTATCCGGTCTATGAGCTTTTCCTTGGGCAACTGACCCCCAGCGAAGTTGCTGCCAAGGCGACTACCGGCGATAGCCTCTGTGAAGCAATGTTCTACATCGGCGAATGGCACAATCTGCGCAAAGAGACCGATGACGCACGCCAGAAGTTCAGTGCTGCGCTGTCGTTGTGCCCAACCACTTTCATGGAATATGATGGGGCGGGAGGTGAGCTCCTTCGGCTGCATGCGCGATGATTCAGGGAGAGCAGCAGATTCAACAATCTAAGCTGACCTAAGCTGCTGCTTATGGAATAAAAAATAATGGCTTATCCCGTTCGCACAGGTAAACACTTCTAATAGTTTATCCAGGGAAGCGAAAATACCTTCCAAAATCGACGTAGGAGCATCCGAAAACCATTGGGGGCAGAAACGAGGTTTGAATTGAGCCAGATACGCCCCGCTGTGTCGCGTCGAGTCGCAGTCGCAGACAGGCAGCCCCCAGTTTCTAAGAGTTAGGTATTGCATGACACTGGCATGAGCTCTGCGTTCAGTCTCCATAGCGGCCCGAACCCATGTGACAGTGCTTTTGCGCGATTAAAGTGTCACGGAAATGCATTCGGAAAATCGTCGTCAACAATATAGAAATGATCAGCGAGCTTGGTGACGGAGATATATTCATCAGGCGGAGCGGATGTGAGGTGAACGCAATCCTTCCCTTCCGCGCAGCGTCGCTCCATTTGTTGCAGCCACGAAATTGATTGGGTGCCTGGCGCCAAGGCGATCTGGTCGCTCTCGTCATAGACGAGGGTTTGATATGCTTTGGCAACAAAAGTGTCGTCCCAAGGAAACGTCTTGAAGCGGGGTGTTTCAGGTTCGACTTCGATCCGTTGGACCTCTTGAAGATAGCTATTCTTGGTCAGCTCGAACCGAAAACGGTCAGGCGTTATATCCAGCATCACGAGAATGCGGTTTGAAAAAAGGACAAGAAAGGCGGCCAGCAAAAGTGAGAACAGCCGTCTCCAGCGCATTCGCACCAGGTTCACACAGAGCGAAATCAAAATCGTTGGCGCAAGCACGATGAAGATTGCGAAATCGATGGTCCACCAGTCCCACGTCGGAAAGAGCCACCATGTCCACACAAGCAATTCGGGAACCAGAAACCATAAGACATAGATCGGCGTGAACTTGTCGCCGCTCCGCCATGCACTAACACCACTTATGCTCACTTCACCGACTCCATCGTAGCCGATCCCATTCTCCGCCCAGACTTACCGGCCTCCGCCGCGTCGAGGTCAATGCCCAGGAACGCTAGATCTGGTTAACACCTGTACGAACGGGATAGGCCATAAAAAATAATATCAATTTCATGAAAGCGAAAATGACCGGTGTCGTCCATCATTGTCCTTATTGACTTTGACGGAGCCGGACATGGGGACCGAATCGAGACAGCAGAAAAATTCGACGTCGGATTCGGAAATCCATCCTGTCGATCTCCACGTCGGACAACAGATCCGGATCCTGCGAATCCAATCCAACCTGTCGCTGAGTGAGCTGGCGAAGGACATGGGCGTCAGCCTCCAGCAGCTACAGAAATACGAAACCGGCAGTGACGTGCCACTGAACTTTCATCCAGCGGCGATTAGAGCCCCGGCGGTTTTGAATACGCCAAGTGGCGCGGTGTGAGCAACCGGCGGAAGCGCGAAGCTTTCATCTTGCGCAGCGTTGGAGCCGGTTGCGGCGAT